>JAQVAO010000076.1 GCA_028690755.1 Patescibacteria group bacterium
ATCCCCCGATTTTTTAAATATTTTCTTGCGTGCTCGGCTTTCGGATGGTCAATCAAAATCTTGTGATAAAGTTTTGCCGCTAAATCATTAATTTCAAAAACTTTTGATTTTTCTGTCGGCGCAAACACTTTGTCGCCATAACGGAAGTTACCTTTCGGCTTTAATTCGACACCGGCGCGACCAGCAAGCAATTTTAGCGAATCATAAAAGTCCATTCCCTCAATTTCTTCAATAAAGGTGAAAATGTCACCGCCCTTGCCACAACCAAAACATTTAAAAGATTGTCGCTCCGGAGAAACCATAAACGACGGGGTTTTCTCATTATGAAAAGGGCACGAACCTTTGTAATTGACTCCGGCTTTTTTCAACGTCAAATAACCACCGATCAAATCGACGATATTGATTTTATCTTTAACTTCACTGACTTCATCCATAGCAAACTAAATATAGCATATTAAAAAGCTACTTGTGGACAAAATCGCGCCATATCTGGCTGGTCTCCGGTCCAGAAGAATTTTTATACTTCCCTTTGTATAGAGATATTTTGCCCTGAGGCTGCCAAAAAAGCATTTGTCCCACCTTCATACCGGCAAATATTTTCAGCCGATGTATTGAATGCAGTTCCAATGTCCACTGTTTTTTAAAACCAATATCACCGAGGCCAGAATTCAGATAAATATATAAACCAAGCCGGCCAACAGAACTTCGTGCCTGCATTGTCGGTACGTAATAATCTGATCCCATTTCCTCTATCGTATGACCCAAATACAATTGATTGGGCGCTAAAATAAATCCGTCTCTGGGAATTTTCAAAATTCGAAAATTATTATTTTTCCTCGGATCCAACACGTTTTCATTGTAAATTTTTAAAGTGGAACCAAGACGAAAGTTATAGCTATTCGGATTAATGTTCTCCGAAATAAACGGTCTGATGTGAATTTTGCCATTTAGTACTTCTCTTTTAATTTCATCTCCAGTCAAAATCATTTTTACCAGCTCGGATAAAATTTATTATCAGCGCGCAATATTACGTTGCTACCTAATTCAGGACAACCCACAAGCTCAATTTCGACCTCCACCTTATTAAAAACAAAAATCGGATTTGGTGAGTTGTTTTTTATTCTTTTGCACCTTTCAAACTTTGATATAATTTTTGATGTCGAGACAAAATTATTTTTATAAACTCTTTTGTACTTGATATTCTTGTTTTCTCCAAGCTGACGAATAACAACTTTTTTTACTTTTCTCTTGCTCGCCCAACACAAATATTTTTTAATTTGGTCAAAATCACTAATACCACTTTTCAGCAACATTAAACTTAATTTTATTTCAACCCCAAGACCAAAAACCCAGTCATCACAATGTACACCCATAATACGATGATTCTCTGTCTCAGAATAATGAGCCCTGGAAATACAAAGTTGATTTAGAGAAACAAAATTAGTATTTCTAAAAACATTCGCCCCATTTGTATAAAGTCTAGTTGGAGCAACATCTCTGCAAACAGAGATAATTTTTTCAATCATCGGGTGAAGAAGTGGTTCTCCTCCACCAGTAATTTCTATATATTCAATATTTTTTAATTTCAGCAATTGTGATCCTATTTGTTTTTCATCAATTAAGTTTCCAGTAGTTTTTCTGAACTTTGTTATACAAAATTCACACTTTGCGTTACATTTTTTCGCTACCGGGATTAAATACACCTTCATTCTTCCTCCACAATTTGTTTAACTTTTACTAATAAATTCTCAAGTTCGTCATAATCTTCTGACTTATAAATAATTTTTGTTAATGATCTAAATTCTTCAATAAATAATTTTCTAGACAATTCCAATTCTTCAACTTTGATCTGTTGACCATAATTTCGAGAAAGATAGCGACTTTTAATATTTTTTACGGAAGGACAAGCAAATATTAGCAAGGTTTTTTCACAACAAATTTTATTGAGGATCTCCTTTTGTTTTTTACTGAACGGTGAGCCACCTCTCCATAATTTAGAATATACGGATTCCGAAAAATGCCCGCGATCGAAAACCACTTGATTAGCTGAAGCATATTCCAAAAGATAACGTTCGAATTGATCAGCTTCTTTGTGCCTCAAATAACGAGAATCCCACCTTAGAGTGTTTTTAACCCTTTCGACCAAAGTCGACTTTCCTGAACAATCTGGCCCCTCGATAATTATACGAATGATTTTCCCCATAATTTAAAAATAGACCCAAAGGGCCAAGTGATCAAAAAGTAAAAAGATTTGATTACTTATTGACGGCTATTCAACATAAAAACATTCACACGGCTTTTTTCCACAAACATAGCAACCGTTTTTGAAAATTCGAAAATATTCAACACCTAAATCTTTTTTTAAAAAATTAAAAATTTTCAGCAATTCAACAAAATAATCAGCCACGGCATTCTCGATATCTTTAATGTGTCTTTTGCCGGATTGTCGCCGGAAAAGTCGGAAGCTTTGATGCAACCTATCTTGGTGAGATAAAATTTCTAGATTTTTAAATAGTAAATTTTCACTCGGATAAATCTTTTCAATCAATTTTTGCCATTCAGATAAATTTCTCGGCATCCTTGATGTCGGCCGACCAGTTTTCTTCGATTTTTTCACAACAAATTTCTCGCAACTACACGGAAGCTCTAAACAAAACGGGCATTTATAGGGATAGCGCTTGGGTAAAATTTTTTCTAAGTCGATATGAAATCTGTTGACGACTGCTGAAAACCAAGCAACTGATGCTAGGAGGTCTTTCATCATTTTTTCCTCGTGCTCCTTTTTTCGTGAGTCGATGTAGCGTAAAAGCCACTTTTGGTGATAATAAAAGAGATCATCTAGGTCGTAGAGCTGATCATTTGGGATAGCATAAATATCAGCCGAAAGCTGCATTAATTGTTTGATTGTATGATTAGCCATTTTCGACTAAATAATAACACATTTAATTTAAAAAGGTCTGCGTTTTGCAGACCAAGCGGTCAGTTCACAGCAGAGAGGCCTTCGCAGAACGTCCAGAAGATTGAAGTCAGTACAGCTCTTCCCCAGGGGAAAAGGCAGAGAACGGCGATGATGACGACCACCGCCAGACAACCGATCGTCCTCCAACGACTTTGGGTCGCGACTTCCTGTCCCGATGACATCAGCTATCGCCCCTTTCACAGTTGAGAATGTACCAATTAATTAATAGTATGTAAAGCTTCAAAAAAACACTGGTCAGATTTTTTTTATTTAATTTAAAATATTCCCGCTCACAATTAGCGAGTTTTTCATT
>JAQVAO010000077.1 GCA_028690755.1 Patescibacteria group bacterium
CTTTACATTTTCCCGAAGTAAATTTTAAATATAAAAATCCCCCAAATTAACTGGGGGATTTTTAATTGAGTACTTTTATTTTTATTTTCTTACATCACCTTTTAGAGATCTCGATGGTCGGAATCGTGGCATTTTGGTGGCAGAAATCTTTATCTTTTCCCCGGTTCTAGGATTGACTCCGGCTCTAGCTCTACGCTTCCCGACATCAAAGGTACCAAATCCGGTCAAAGTTACCTTACCACCCTTTTTAAGCTCTTTTGAGATGATCGCAAGAGCCGTCTCCACTCCAACTGTCGCCTCTCTTCTGGAGAGACCGGTTTTTTTCGCCACAGATTCAACTAACTCGCTTTTGTTCATTCTTTCCTTTCACCTCCCTCCGGTTAGCGATTTAATTTTAATATTTCCTTAATTCTTAAAATATTTTTAGTTTTTTTATCTTTTTGATCAATAGTCAATATCACAGCCCCAAATTCAACTGCTCCTGTAGCCACTTTATGCGATACCGGAAGCTGTGTCAAGAATTTTTCAATAATAATTTCCTTTTCGACTCCTAAAACTGAGTCTTCGGGGCCAACCATGCCAACATCAGTAATATATCCTGTACCACGAGGCAGAATTTTCTCATCAGAAGTTTGAACATGTGTATGGGTGCCAACAACTGCCGAAACTTTGCCATCAAGAAAATTAACTAATGCCACCTTTTCCGAAGTCGCCTCAGCATGAAAATCAACTAGAATCGGTAAATCTTTATTATCATCGGCATATTTGGATATCAAGCTAAAAGGCTCATCGACATCGTCAGCCATAAAAACCCGGCCCTGCAAATTTACAACCAAAAGCTTTTTACCGTTTTTTTCTAAAACTTTCATTCCCCTACCCGGAACTCCTTTAGGATAATTCACCGGCCGAAGGACCATAATATCCGGGTCATCAAGATGAGGAATAATATCCTTGTTTTTCCAAATATGATTTCCAGTAGTAAATAAATCGATACCAACATCGATCATTTCTTTATATTTATCGAAAGTCATGCCACTTCCGCCGGACAGATTCTCGCCATTGGCGATTATAAAATCAACTGAGTGTCTCTCAACCAAATCCGGCAAAAGTTCTTTGACAGCATTTCTACCAGGTCGGCCAACAATGTCACCGATAAACAAAATTTTTATCTCTTCTGTATTCATAGTTTTATTTTGCATACTCAGTTGCCCGAACTTCGCGAATAACATTCACTTTTATCTGCCCCGGGTATTGCATTTCAGCCTCGATCTTTTTGGCGATCTCTTTGGAAAGTTTTTCCGCTCCAAGATCATCAATTGATTCGGGGATAACGATAACTCGAACTTCCCTGCCGGCCTGAATCGCAAAAGATTTTTCCACCCCCTCAAAGGAGTTGGATATATTTTCTAAATCTTTCAATCGCTTAACGTAATTCTCTAATGATTCCCTTCTAGCACCCGGTCTAGCGGAAGAAACGGCATCAGCCGCCTGAGCAATCGCCGCTTCAACAGTTCGAATTTCAACATCTTCATGATGAGCTTCGATAGCATGAACAATATTCTCATCAATTTTATATTTTCTAGCAATATCAGCTGAGATGACAGCGTGATTGCCGGGCACATCCTGATCAACAGCTTTTCCGAGATCATGCAAAAGACCAGCAGTTTTTGACACTTTGACATCTGCACCAAGCTCTTCAGCCAAAAGACCAGAAATCAAAGCAACCTCAACCGAATGTTTGAGCTGATTTTGCCCATAGGATGTTCGATATTTCAGGCGCCCTAAAACCTTAATAATTTCCAGCGGTAGCCCAGCAACACCAACCTCATAAGCGGCTTCTTCACCAGAGCGCTTGATATCTTCAGCCACTTCTCTCTTAGCTTTTTCATACATCTCCTCAATCCTGGTTGGGTTTATCCTGCCATCTGCGATTAGTTTTTCAAGAGTAACTTTCGCTAACTGTCTTCTCAATGGATCAAAGGAGGAAAGAACAACAACGTCTGGCGTATCATCAATGATAAGATCTACGCCGGTCATTTTTTCAAAGGTCTGGATGTTTCTGCCTTCTCGTCCAATAATTCGGCCCTTCATTTCATCGGAGGTAATTGCCACCGAAGAAATCGTTGTTTCTGCCGCTAGCTCTGGAGCCAAACGCTGAATTGCTGTAACGATAATTTTCTGTGCTTCCTTATCCGCTTCTTCTTTTACATAAGTATTTACTTCTTTGATCTTTTTAACCAGATCCTCTTTGCTTTCTTTTTCAACCAAATTTAAAAGCACTTTTTTCGCTTCTTCCTTGTCCATCTTGGCGATTCGCTCTAAACTTTCTTCCTGTTTTGTTCGTAAATCACGCAAAGTTTGCTTAATGCCTTCAATCTCTGATTCCTTCTTGCTAACACTTTTTCTTTCAGATTCCAGTTGATCAAACTTACGATCAAGATTAACTTCCCGCGAGCGAAGTGATCTTTCCAGTTCAGCAATAGTTTTTTCTTTGGCTTGAAACTCTTTCTTAACTTCTTCTTTTTCTTTTAGTGCTTCATCCTTCGCCGCGATCAAAATCTCTTTTGATTCTGATTTTGCATCGGAAACGATCTTGTCTGCCTTAGATTTTGCGCTATCTACCTGTTTTCCTGAAATTTGACGTAGTATAAAATAACCCAAGCCGCCACCCAAAACAAAGGCGGCTATGCCGACAATTATTATATTCATTTATTACCTTGCCTTTCATCGACTTCCTTTTATGGAATTTTTATTTAATTTAATTTAGATATCTCGTATTATCTTAGCTAATTTTAGATCTTCCGTCAACAAGGATCTGGCATCGCTTGCGGTTAAAAACAAAAAAACCGCGATCCGAAGATCACGATCTTTTTGGTAGCCCCGGCGGGAATCGGTCACCGATATTCGCCTGCTGGCGAATTCCGCGACCCCGTCTCGGCACTCAGTCGACCCAAAGAGTCCCCTCCGGGGCGTCTCCGACTTTCGACTCCACCATACAAAAAAACCGCGAGCAAAAGCTCACGATTTTTTTGGTAGCCTTGATGCACTTTGCTTCGAACACCTTTTGGTCTGGTTACAGAAACTAATGGTAAGTTATGACATTTAAATATCAAAATCAGCACAAATTGTTCTATAAGATAGTAATTCTGGCTGAACAGTCGGGTCTGGAATCTTTTCCGACAATCAGACGAATTGACTTGTAT
>JAQVAO010000078.1 GCA_028690755.1 Patescibacteria group bacterium
CGAACCATCGTTTCAAAAATATCTTGATCTTGATCCGGCAGAAATAAAAGAAGGAGATTTGCGAACAGAGCTCTATATACCAATTAGTTGATATGGATTAGAAATCAAAGGAGACTAATTAAAAAGCAGCAGGCAAGTTTTAACTCTTTCCAATTGTGACGAACATAACGAGAATAAGTTACTCAAAAAAACAGGTTTTATTATTGTTTGGCTACTGCTTTGTTGGCATAATATTTTAAAGTTAATCGACGAGGACAAAAGATTCAAGTTTGACTTGGCCGCTAACGATGCATTTTGTCCTTTAGCTTCATAAAGTAGTCTATGTCCCGCAAATATTTGCTTGTTAATGGAATATCATTTTTTGAATATTAAATACTATAAGTTAATGAAATTTTTTTATTAAATTTATTTCAAATATTTTTATATAATATTGTTATTTTAATTTTGTTCATATTTTTCCACTTTTCCCCAAAAACCCTTGACATATATATACTTACCTGCTATAATACGCGTCCACAAACACAGAGACCTTAACTGAGTTAGTTAAGAGAGTGAGAGTGTATGATCTTTAACAACCAAATATAAGTAAAATCAACGTCTATTTGAGTTTTAATTTTTATTACTTTTATTATAAAAGTAAAAACAAATGAGAACTTTATTTAGAAATAACTAAAGTGATTCTTTGACAATGGTTCAACCATTTCATAATTTTTTATGGAGAGTTTGATCCTGGCTCAGAGTGAACGCTGGCGGCGTGCTTAACACATGCAAGTCGAACGATGAAGCTCTAGCTTGCTAGAGTGGATTAGTGGCGCACGGGTGAGTAATGTATAGCTAATGTGCCCCTTAGAGGGGGATAACAGTTGGAAACGACTGCTAATACCCCATACTCCTTCTTCCTACAAGGGAAGTTGGGAAAGTTTTTTCGCTAAGGGATCGGGCTATATGGTATCAGCTTGTTGGTGAGGTAATGGCTCACCAAGGCTATGACGCCTATCTGGTCTGAGAGGATGATCAGACACACTGGAACTGAGACACGGTCCAGACTCCTACGGGAGGCAGCAGTGGGGAATATTACACAATGGAGGAAACTCTGATGTAGCAACGCCGCGTGGAGGATGACACATTTCGGTGCGTAAACTCCTTTTATGTGAGAAGATAATGACGGTATCACATGAATAAGCACCGGCTAACTCCGTGCCAGCAGCCGCGGTAATACGGAGGGTGCAAGCGTTACTCGGAATCACTGGGCGTAAAGCGCGCGCAGGCGGCTTTGTAAGTTGGATGTGAAATCCTATGGCTCAACCATAGAACTGCATCCAAAACTACTTAGCTAGAGTCTGGGAGGGGAAGATGGAATTAGTGGTGTAGGGGTAAAATCCGTAGAGATCACTAGGAATACCAAAAGCGAAGGCGATCTTCTGGAACAGTACTGACGCTGAGGCGCGAAAGCGTGGGGAGCAAACAGGATTAGATACCCTGGTAGTCCACGCCCTAAACGATGAATGTTAGTCGTCGGAGAGCTCGTCTCTTCGGTGATGCAGCTAACGCATTAAACATTCCGCCTGGGGAGTACGGTCGCAAGATTAAAACTCAAAGGAATAGACGGGGACCCGCACAAGTGGTGGAGCATGTGGTTTAATTCGAAGATACGCGAAGAACCTTACCTGGCCTTGACATTGATAGAATCTGCTAGAGATAGCGGAGTGCCCTTCGGGGAGCTTGAAAACAGGTGCTGCACGGCTGTCGTCAGCTCGTGTCGTGAGATGTTGGGTTAAGTCCCGCAACGAGCGCAACCCTCGTCACTAGTTACTAACGGTTCGGCCGAGGACTCTAGTGAGACTGCCTTCGTAAGGAGGAGGAAGGTGAGGACGACGTCAAGTCATCATGGCCCTTACGGCCAGGGCGACACACGTGCTACAATGGGATGTACAATGAGACGCAATACCGCGAGGTGGAGCAAATCTATAAAACATCTCTCAGTTCGGATTGTAGTCTGCAACTCGACTACATGAAGCTGGAATCACTAGTAATCGTAGATCAGCCATGCTACGGTGAATACGTTCCCGGGTCTTGTACTCACCGCCCGTCACACCATGGGAGTTGATTTCACCCGAAGCGGGGAAGCTAAACTGGCTACCCTCCACGGTGGAATCAGCGACTGGGGTGAAGTCGTAACAAGGTAACCGTAGGAGAACCTGCGGTTGGATCACCTCCTTTCAAGAGTATAGCTCTTATTGCTCACACGATAAGAGACACCTCAGATAGACTTGATTTGATTATGTTTGGTTGTTAAAGATCATAAAGATGTTCTTTAATATTAGGGCGTATAGCTCAGCTGGTTAGAGTACACCCCTGATAAGGGTGAGGTCTCAGGTTCAAGTCCTGATACGCCCACCATTTCAGCGCAAAGTGCTTAATAAGCTTGTTCACATACTTTGTAGTATGCTTCACAAACTTCTTAAACATTTTTCATCTGAAATGTTATAGAGGCTTAATTCAAGTTCTTAACGAAGAATTTGAATTAGGTTTTTACCTAAAAGTTATTTAACTTACCATTGTTAAGAGTCTAACGTAATGTTGCAAGATGGTATGGGACATTGGTTGAATCGCGTAAGCGATTAAAGCTGTGTACCAATTAATATCATCAAACAAAAAATTACAATTTAACAGAAAAAATTATTAATAGCAATATTGATAATCTTTCATGTGCAAAAAACTCATAACCTTATTGAATGTTGATTGCATTTAATAAGGTAGTACCTTAGAATAATATAAATTAAACTAAGGGCAGATGGTGGATGCCTAGACTGGTAGAGGCGATGAAGGACGTACTAGGCTGCGATAAGCCTCGGGAAGCTGCCAAGAAGCTTTGATCCGAGGATTTCCGAATGGGGCAACCCAGCATATCGAGAGGTATGTTACCCTGCGGGGAGCGAACGAGGGGAAGTGAAACATCTCAGTACCCTCAGGAAAAGAAATCAACCGAGATTCCCAAAGTAGCGGCGAGCGAAATGGGACCAGCCCTAAAATCTGTAGGGTGTTAGTAGAACAAACTGGAAAGTTTGACCATAGAGGGTGATAGTCCCGTATATAA
>JAQVAO010000005.1 GCA_028690755.1 Patescibacteria group bacterium
ATCCATGATGAGTTAATTGTTGAAGTAAAAACCGATCAGGCAAAAAAAGTTGCCAAGATTATGAGAGAAATCATGGAAAACGAGGTTAAGCTTTGTGTGCCGGTGGAGGTTGAGGTTGGTATTGGTAACAATTGGGATGAAACAAAAAAGAACGTTTTAAAGTAGAAAGTCTGTAAAGTCAAAAGTTCATAAAGTACATGGAATTTTTTTAAAAGAAAAACCCGCCTGCAATGCCTGAGCATAGCGATGGCGGGCAGGCCCGACCGGGGCGGTCGGGAAGGGTGTGGTCAGAAGTCGTAGCCATCGTTCCACGGGGAGATCACAATGGCTCCATCTTCTTCGAAACAGACGTGGGTGATCTCAGGGATCAACAAGCGAAATACTCCTTCCCAGTCTTCACTGCAGATCCCGTGAGCGCTGATTGTGTTTTCGACGTTTGCCTTGACCCGTTCGATGTTGAACCACTTGCGTCCCTGCATCCAGGAAAACAGGCGGTGTTCGTTCGGGTTCGGCATCTCCTCAATTGAGAGCACAAGACCAATTTGCTCTCTTGTGACTTCAGCCGCAGCTATGACAGCCGCTCTTAGGTCGTTCGTTTCATCGACGATGATTTCTTCAGACAAGTCGGTCCCTCCTCTCAGATTCGAGCAGATATAATAGTGACATAATTTATTAAAAAAATCAATATGGTAAAGCTTTTTTATGGTGATGACACATACTTACTAAACAAAACACTCAAAACACTTGAGCAGAATTTTTTCAATACAAATTTCGGCGACATTAACATCAACAAATTTGATGGTGCATCACTTACTTATGACAACTTTGTTCGGAGTGTTTCGGCTGTTCCTTTTCTTTCGGAAAAAAGACTGGTAATAATCACCGGCTTGATAAAAAATGGTGATGAAAGGTTGCGGGAATATTTAACCGATAATATCGAGAAAATTCCTGATAGCGCTGAAGTTGTATTGGTTGAAGAAGGCGAAGTAGCAAAAAACTTAAAAATTTTTAAAGCTTTGTCTAAAAAGGGGTCTGTAAATTATTTCCCCTTGCGTCAGGGATACGAATTGGAAAAGTGGCTGATAAATTATGCGAGAGAGAAAAAAATTCCCCTGCCACCAATCTCGGCCAAGAAATTAATTGCTACTGCCGGTAATAATGCTTGGCGGCTGATTAATGAATTGGAAAAGCTTGATCTTTATCGGATTAGTCAAAAAAAGGAAGAGATCGAGGAGGGTGATATTGACAGTATGGTTGAGTCTGAAAATGACCCGAATATTTTTGACTTCATTGATTCTTTGGGAGCTAGAAATGCTAAAGCTGCCAGCAAACATCTGAATCAGCTTCTCTCGAGTGGCAAAAATGAAAACTATATACTGACGATGATTGTTTATCAATTTAGAAACCTGCTTATTATTGAAGACTTGATCGTCCGAGGCGTTGATAAAAGGCAGTTGGCAAAAGAGGCGGAGATTCATCCTTTCGTTGTGACAAAGGCTATCAGGGTGCTTGATAATTTTGATCTGCGTGAACTTAAAAATGTCTATTCAAAGCTGCTTCGAACCGATCTGGACATTAAAACTGGCGCTGTAGATCCGAGACTGGCGCTGGAAAAGCTTTTAGCTGACCTAACCTTGTAGTATAATAGTTTTAATAGAAGTCTATTGCTGTTTACCTGTTTGGAGGGGAGTGCGAAGGGAAAAAGTTAAAAAAACACCCACAGTTGATATCTACTGGCGAAAGCTGGCGGCTTTTTCTTTTGTTTTTATCTTTGGACTTTTTGCCTGGAGATTTATGCTGGGAGAGAGATTTTCTGCTGATCAGGCGAATGATCTCTCTGGCGATGGCTTTATCACATCATCCCAAGTATCTCTTGAGGTCAAGAATAATGGCAGTGTTTACAAGGATGGTCAAAGGATTAAGGCAAAAATTAAACCAGAACAAGATTTTGATGAATTGCGGCTGATTGTTTATGATCAAAATGGTTTTTATTTGGACCAGTTAAAAATTCTTCTTAAATTACCGCAAAATGTTGCCGATGATACTAAGCCAGAAATTTTGGCGATTCATGGAGTTGAGAGCTCCAGGGCTGAAATATTAAATCCGTCGACTATTGTATACACCGCCGAATCAGTGGGCGAGCAATCAACGATAACCGTCGTAGCAAAATTGCCAAAAGGGGTGATCAACCTACCTTTTTATGATCAAATGGTTTATGTCCTTTCAACTTTTAGTGGTCGTTTTTGGCTCGGGATTGCCATTATCATTCCGTTTATTACTCTGGTTTACCTTTTGCTTTTGATCCACTTGCAGCAAAGAACTCAAAAAATACCGACGCCGGAAAGACCAATAACTGCCCCGCCAATGGCACTTCCACCAGCGGTTGTCGGTGTCCTTGTCAGCCAAGACGTTGGCTCGCGAGAGATCGCCTCAACACTTATTGATTTATCACTTAGGGGCTACATCTTCATAATTGATCGGGATCGCGGTTTCGCTTTTGGAAAAAGGAGTTTCTCCGGGCAACTTTTGGGATTTGAAAAAATACTATTGTCAAAAATATTTCGTGAAAGTATTACAATTTCCGATCAAGAAGTTAGCCAGCGTTTCACTAATCATCTTTACAGCAAAAAAATGTCATTATTCACGAAAGAGGTTTACGGTTTGGCAACAAGGCTCGGATATTTTAAAGAAAATCCGGTCCGTATGCATCGACGTTATCAGTACATCGGTACTTTGCTTTTTGTTTTCGCACTGATCTGTTTTGCGCTGACATTCAAATATTTTTCTCAGGTTCCTTACGCGGCATTTCTCTGGGTTGGAATGATGATTTCCTCATTAGTTGTCGTATTTGTTGGTAGCAGAATGCCGATCAGAACTGCGGTTGGCAGGCAGGCGATGTCAAACTGGTTGGCATTTAAAAGATATCTCTCTGACCCGACACCTCTACCTTACGAGCAGTCAAATTACCGGAAATTTGTTGAATACTTGCCCTACGCAATAATTTTTCACTGTGAAGCGATGTGGGCCAGGCGTTTTTCCGGTCAGGAATTTACTCTTCCGGATTGGTTTTTGACTGAGAAAGAAAGTCTTGGATTAAATGATTTTTGTCTAGCGCTTTATCCGATAATTGGTTATGTTGGGCAAAATCTTGCAGTTATTAGAGAACCGGAATTTAGATAGGGAGTTAAAATAAACCATAATGTTTAATCGAGAAAGTGTTATCGGGAAAATCGTTTATGGTGGTGGGTTTGTTTTCGATTTTGCCCGCTGGTTGGTGATTTTTGGCATTCTACTGATGATCTCGCACTATTTTATTATTACTATTTATATAGTTGATGGTTTGAGTATGGATCCGACTTTCAAAAGTGGAGAAGTCGGAGTTTTAAACAAGGCGGTCTATCATTTTTCTGATCCAGAAAGAGGAGATGTTGTTGTTGTTAAATATCCCGGAGATCCTGATAAAAAACGTTATGTTAAAAGGGTGATCGGTATGCCAGGGGAGAAGATTGAGGTAAAAAATAATTTGGTTTATGTAAATAACAAAGCACTCATTGAAGGTTATTTGCCAAAGGGGACAATAACAATCAAGGAGGGTTCTTGGCAGCTAGATAGCGACGATTATTTTCTGATGGGTGACAATCGCCTAAATTCCAATGACTCACGTTATTTTGGACCGGTAGAAAAAAGATTTATTATTGGTAAAACAATTTGGATTTTAGCCCCGCGTTTTTTCAGTGTCGTTACCCCGACTTATATTCTTTAGTTTAAAGTTCATAAAGTAAAAAGTTGAAAGTCGTAAGTTTATAAAGTTCTTAAAATTCAAATTTGGTGAAATTAAAAAACTGCCCTTGAAAGTATCGGCAGTTTTTTAATTTTCTATTTAGCTTTTGTGGCTGATTTTTTCTCTGGTTTAATACTTTCCTTCTTTGCCTTGGCTGCTTTTTTTATTGGTTTGATCTCTGCACCAGATTTGGCTAGTTTTTTCGCCAGTCTGGATTTTAGCCGAGACGCTCGATTTTTGTGTATGACATTTTTCTTGGCTGCGAGGTCTAATTCGCGATATGCGGCATCAATTTTTTCTTTGGTATCGGCACTGCTGCTATCAATGGCCAATCTTGCCCCTTTGATAGCAGATTTAATTTTCGCCCGTGTTAAATCATTTACTGATTTTTTATGACGGTCGACTCGTAGCGCTTTTTTGGCTGATTTTGTTAATGGCATGTTTTTTAATTTAGCTATTTTTCAATTTACTTATAGGATTATAGCAAAGATCAATCCTGTTGTAAATAACTTTAGCAAAGTCAGGTTTTTTTGTTGACAAATATTTATCCCTTCGATATATTGTAGTGTCATATTAAAGCCACTAAATTTAGTCAAAAAATTATTATGGAATTATCTCCAAAACAACAAATTGTTGAGGCGATAAGGGGTAGCGAAAATATCTTAGCGATCACTCATAGGGGACCAGATGGCGATGCTGTTGGTTCTTTGGTTGCAGTCTCAAAAGTTCTCGAAAAAATCGGCAAAAAAGTAACCACGGTCTGTGCTGATAATATACCGGCAGTTTTTTCTTTTTTGGATGGTAATCAGGTGGTCAAAAATATCTCAGGAAACCGGGATTTTGTGATCTCACTAGATGTTTCAAATGTCAAAGCGGATAAATTTCTCTACAAAACTGAAGACGGGCGGATAAATTTTATTGTTACTCCCAAATCAGGTGAATTTACGCCAGAAATGGTTAGTTTCCCCGGAGGCAAGTTCAAATTTGATCTCATTATTGTTCTTGATTGCCCTGATTTAGAGCGTCTGGGCAAGCCTTACGAAGAAAACGTCGATCTTTTTTATGAAACTCCAATTATTAATATAGACCATCACGCAAGCAACGATCATTTTGGCAAAATTAATCTTGTTGATCTGACTGCTACCTCCACCTGCGAAATTCTAGTTTCACTGTTTGAATCGCTTTCGAAAGATACATCGCTTCTCACAGATGATATCGCCACCGCTCTTTTGACTGGCATCATCACCGATACAAATTCATTCCAGAATCAAAACACAACTCCAAAATCATTGACGGTCGCCGCGCAGTTGGTAGCGGCAAACGCCGATCAGCAGGAAATTATCAGAAAAATCTACAAGACCAGATCGCTCTCAACTTTGCGTCTTTGGGGCAGGGTTTTGACTAATATTCATGACGAGAGCAACTATCGATTTTTATGGTCACAAATCAAAAAATCGGACTTTTCCTCAGTTGGAGCTTCGGCTGACGATTCCGACGGTGTAATTGACGAGCTTCTCAAAACTGCCTACGGAGTTGATTTTGTTTTACTTTTGATTGAAAAAGATGACGGAATTCATGGCTCCCTGCGAGCAGTTGGCAAAGGGGTTGATGTTTCTGGGATTGCTAATCTTTTTGCTGGTGGCGGTCATCCAATGGCGGCCGGTTTTGTGATCGAGGATGGTAAATCCGACATTCCAACTGATCAAATAATCAGTAAAATTAGGGAATACCAAAAAGCTCGTAATCGAACATCAAACAACTAGACTGTTGATTTTTAATTTCAAATTTGTTAAGATCTACTAGAGATAAGGAAAAAACAGGGATGATCGAAGAAAAAAAACCAGTCAAAAAATCTAAAACCACTACGAAAACACCGGCGAAGAGCGGTGATCTTTTGTCGAAATATCAAACACATGAATCTGATACCGGTTCAACAGAGGTTCAAGTAGTTGTTTTGACGAAAAAGATTGCTGAGCTTACCAAACATTTGAAAGATCACAAGCACGATTTTGATTCACGAGTTGGTCTTTTAAAGATGGTTGGTAAACGTCGAAGACTTTTGAATTATCTCAAGCAATCAGATGAGCAGAAATATACCGGTCTAATCGCTGATTTGAAATTGCGCAAATAGGCTTACAACACATTAACAAATTATTTAATTTTCGGAGAGAGTTTCGAGATAAGAGGTGAGGAGAAAGTTTAAAAGCCATCAAGTTTATCAAGCAAAAAGATAAATTCAAAAAACTTGAAAAACTTGCCGCCTGACAAACTTTGCCCTCGTTTCTTTTGAGCTCATCTCTCAAATATCTCTCCAGAAGGGAATTTTGATGATAGAAAAACTAAAGTTTGATGTTAAGACTTATGAAGTCGATTTTTGTGGTAAAAAGTTGACTTTAGAAACTGGAAAACTGGCGCTTCTTGCACCTGGGTCTATTAAGGCCACATGTGGTGGCACCGTTGTTTTGGCAACCGCTGTCGTCTCCGATGAGACGAGAGAAGGTGTAGATTTTTTCCCGCTTCTGGTTGACTATGAAGAGAGATTTTACGCCGCTGGTAAGATTTCCGGTAGCCGTTTTATCAAAAGAGAGGGACGACCATCTGATGCGGCGATCTTGGCGTGCAGAATGATCGATCGACCGATTAGGCCGCTTTTTCCAAAGAATTATCGAAATGACGTTCAAATAATTATTACCGTTTTGTCCTATGATGGTGAAAATGACCCCGATATTATCGGAATGATCGCTGCTTCAGCCGCTCTAATGCAAACAAAAGCGCCATTTTTGGGCCCAATCGGCGCGGTGAAGATTGGTATTGTAGACGGTAAACTGGTCGCTAATCCGACAATCGAACAAATCGAGAAGTCCGATTTAGATTTAACAATCGCCGCCACTAAGGATAAGGTGATGATGATCGAGGCTGAATCAAGTGAAATCTCCGAAGAGGAAATTATTAAAGCAATTGAACTTGCTAAAAAATCGATTCTGCCTTTAATTGAGATTCAGGAAAAAATTAAAAAGGAGCATCATCAAGAAGATACAGAGATTGAATTAATAGATGATCAGACAATCCATGGGGAAATTTCAAAAATTGTTGGGGATAAGTTGAAAGAGGCGGTGCGAGAATTAGATAAGATGAAGCGCGAAGAGAATATCAAAAGTTTTGAGTGCGAAGTTTTAGAAACCCTCGAAGGAAATTATAAACAATTGGAGCTCAAAAGCGCTTTCACAAAGCTTGTTGAGAAGGAAATCCGACTGGCGATCCTTGACGACGACCTTCGCCCTGATGGTCGAGGTATCGAGGAAATTCGTCCAATTGATGTCGAAGTCGGTGTGTTACCACGAGTCCACGGCTCCGGTCTTTTCACTCGCGGCCAAACCCAAGCCTTGACTGTTGCCACTCTAGCTTCCCCCGGCATGGAACAGTTTATCGACACAATGGAAACAGAGACGACAAAGAAATTTATGCATCATTATAATTTTCCACCATTTTCTACCGGTGAAGTTGCTCCAATGAGAGGTGTCAGCCGACGGGCAGTTGGTCATGGTTATTTGGCAGAAAAGGCCCTTGTTCGAATGATTCCTTCTACTGAAGAATTTCCTTACACTATCAGATTGGTTTCCGAGATTCTCACCTCCAATGGATCTTCTTCAATGGCGGCAACTTGTGGTTCAACTTTGGCGCTTATGGATGCTGGTGTTCCGATCAAAAAACCGGTTGCTGGTATCGCCATGGGCTTGGTCACAGACAAAAATGATGAGAGCCGATTTAAAGTTTTGACTGATCTACAAGGTTTGGAGGATTTTGCCGGTGATATGGATTTCAAAATCGCTGGCACCAGAGATGGTATCACGGCGATCCAGATGGATACAAAAATTGCTGGTTTGTCTGACGCTATAATCGCTCAAACATTCAAGCAGGCAAAAGTGGGCAGAATGGCAATCCTTGATGCGATTGAATCAGTCATATCCAAGCCAAATGAACTTTCTCCGCTCGCTCCAATTATCAAAGCGCTTCATATCAACCCGGAGAAAATTGGTGAGTTGATTGGCCCAGGTGGGAAAAATATCCGGAAAATTATCGAAGATTGTGGTGGCAAAGAAGTAACATCAATTGATATTGAAGATGACGGAACAGTAATGGTTGGATCGACAGATTCAGAGATGGGTAAGCGAGCAATTTCAATAGTCGAATCGATGACCAGAGAGATCGAAATAGGCGAAATTATTGAAGGTAAAGTAATCGAAATCAAGCGTGATCGAATGACTGGCAAACAGGTTGGCGCGATTGTTGAAATTACTCCTCGCCAAGACGGGATGATTCATATTTCACAAATTTCCAAAGAACGCGTCGAGGATATCGGCAAATATCTAAAAGTTGGTGAGACTGTGAAAGCAAAAGTCGTCGATGTCGACAGAGAAAAAGGCCGAGTGGCTCTTTCGATAAAAGATCTTTAAAAAGTAGCTAAGAAACCTTTTCTCCTTGACATTTTTAAATATGTATGATACACTCTGTTTAAGAATCGTTTAAGATTTGATCTATTGTATCTACTCAAAGTTTTTTAGGCGTTTGGACTATTTTAATTTTAATCTAGTGCTAATGGACCTGGAAGAGAAGACAAGAGAGCTCAAAAAAATTGAGCGAGAAGTTGCTAAGTGCCAAAAATGCGCTCTTTATAAGACAAGACAGAAAACTGTCCCCGGAGAGGGAAATCCCGCGTCCGATATAATGTTTGTCGGCGAAGCTCCGGGCGCAAGAGAAGATATTGAAGGTCGGCCGTTCTGCGGCCCAGCTGGTAAATTTCTTGATCAACTGCTCGATTCTATAGGTTTGCGAAGAGATGATGTATTTATCGCTAATACTTTGAAATGTCGTCCACCTAATAATCGCGATCCGGAACCGGCGGAAAAAGAGTTGTGCCGAATGTACCTTGAAGAACAGATTAGGGTTATAAACCCAAAAATTATTGTTACACTTGGTCGGCATTCAACAGAAACTTTTCTGCCCGGAATCGGCGGTATTACAAAGTTGCGAGCGAAACTATACCGTCGATCGACCGGAAGATATTTTTTCCCACTTTATCATCCCGCGGCAGCACTCCACAATGGTGCAATGCGTCAAGTTTTGGTTGATGATTTCACTAAATTGCCAGCTGCAATTGAGAGAGTGAGGAGAGAAGCAGAAAAAGAAGTTAAAGAAAAAACTAAAAATTTGAAATTATTTTAATAAATATTTGTTCTATAAAAAAAGAAAGGAAAAACAAATAATGATTACATCAGAAAAAAGTAGAACCACCAACCCCGCAAGGGCAAAGGCTGGTTTTCAAAATCGCTACAGTATCGGCGCAAATGGATACCAAAAGCCACAAGCAAACACTGCTGTGGCGAAAAACACTAGCTTCATAAAAAAACCGTCTCTACGTTTTGTACCGCTTGGGGGGCTAGAGGAAGTCGGCAAGAATATGTCGATAATTGAATATGGCAACGATATGATCGTCATTGATATGGGTTTAATGTTTCCGAACGAAGACATGCCAGGGATCGATTATGTTTTGCCCGACGTCAGCTATCTGGCTGAAAATAAAGAGAAAATTCGTGGCGTTATTATCACCCACGGACATCTGGATCATACCGGAGGCATTCCTTATCTTTATGATAAGATCGGTTCACCGCAGATTTATTCCGCACCATTGACTAACGGTCTGATTAAAAAAAGACTTGAAGAATTTGGGATGGAAAATCGAGTTAAACTACAAACTATAACTCCGGGCAAAGAAGTACTCCAACTCGGCTGTTTTAAGGTTGAAACTTTCCGACTTAATCATAATATTCCCGATAGTATTGGTCTCTCAATTACGACACCAGAGGGAATTTTAGTTTATGCAACTGATTGGAAGTTTGACCACACTCCCGCTGATGGCCGGCCGACAGACTTTTCAAAACTGGCGCAGCTTGGTGGCCAGGATGTATTGGCACTTTTCTCCGACTCGACTAATGCACAAAAACCGGGACATACGATCTCTGAAAAAGAGGTCGAAGATGTCCTCTTTAAATTAGTTGAAAATGCTCGAGGTCGAGTAATCGTCGCAACATTTTCATCGCTAATCTCTCGAATTCAGCAGATTCTAAATGTCGCTAAAAAAATGAATCGTAAGGTAGCGTTTTCCGGTAGATCAATGGTTGCTAACGTCGAAGTTGCATCTGCACTTGAAGCTCTCATAATTCCTGAAGATACAATGATTGATGTTAAAGAGATTGGTAAATATCCCGACCAGCGAATTATAATTGTTTGTACAGGGTCACAGGGCGAAGAGCGCTCAGCTCTGACTAGAATCGCCTCCGGCGAACATCGCCAAATAAAGATTAAAAAAGGCGATACAGTCATTTTGTCTTCCTCACCGATTCCCGGTAATGAGAGATCTGTGAATGACGTTATGGATAATTTATTTCGAGAAGGCGCAAGAGTCATTTATCAAAAATTAATGGATGTCCACACCTCCGGTCATGCTTATCAAGAAGATTTGAAGCTGATGATGGGTCTTATTAAGCCAAAATTTTTCATCCCGATTCATGGAGAACGACATAAATTAATGGTCCACGCCGGTTTAGCGCAAGATGTCGGTATACCAGAGCAAAATGTTTTAGTTTCTGATAACGGACAGATCATCGAATTTGAAGGCGGTAAGGGTGCTGTTACTAATAAGCGTGTTCCTGCTTCATACGTTATGGTTGATGGTCTTGGGGTTGGTGACGTTGGCAATATTGTTCTTCGTGATCGTAAAGCGATGGCCGAAGATGGTATCTTTGTTGTTATCGTAACGGTAAATCATGAAACCGGACAAATCGTGACTTCACCAGATATTATCTCTCGCGGTTTCATTTATATGCGAGAGAATGAGAACTTGGTTCATAAAGCCAGAGCGGAAATTAAAAGACTCTTTTCTAAACACTCGACTGACAGAAAACCACGCGGTGATTGGGGTTTAATTAAAACTAAACTCAGAGAAGAATTGGGTGAATTTTTGCACAAAGAAACCGAGAGGCGCCCGATGGTGATTCCGGTGGTGATTGAGGTTTAAGAATCCAAGCTTCGTTAGAAAAAGTAGCCAGCGATTGTGTCTGGCTACTTTTTGTATTATTTGCAAATATATTTGTGGTATAATACTCTTGAGCTTTAAGGAGCAAATGTTCTTGTATTAGGAGGGATTTTGGGACGGAAAAGAAAATATCCAAAACATAAACAAACTAAACCTCTTTGGTGGCAGAAAGAGGACGAGTGGGGAAATTTCGTCTTTGACTGGACTCTTGGTCTTGGCGCCGATACCTGGAGAGAAATTTTTGCCGTTTTTCTGTTAATTTTTGCGGTGATAGTTTTTCTAGGTGTATTTGGAGCTGCTGGCAGAATGGGAGAATTTCTTAAAATCTTAAATTATCGATTTTTCGGCACTGCGGTTGGTTATCTGTTCCCAATAGCTGTCTTTTGGTTAGGTGTTATCATACTTTTCCCAGTAAAAGATGGTGTTAAGCTTAGCCGCTTCGTCGGTTTGTTTTTGTTTTTTGTTTCTATGCCGGGGCTGATTCATCTTTTTGTCCCAGCTGATATCTCTAGAGAAGTTGCTACAAATGGCGGTGGCGGTGGAATTATCGGTTTTTTGGTTTCCTCTCCGCTTCGTCAATCGATCGGCACTTTCCCGGCATTTGTAGTTAATTTTGCCATGGTTTTGATTTCAATTATGATAACTTTTAATCTCTCAATCTCAAAAATCTTTGGTTTCCAACACAAAAGCAAAAGTGCTGACTCTGATGATGGCAGAGTCAAGGTTCATCATCAGAATGAAGAAGAAGAGACTATTCCCGAGCAGCCTTCTTTTATCGCCAGGATGTTCAGTAAGTTAAGATTTTTTTCGAAGCCAAAAATTAATGAGGTGTCAAAAGCTCCGGTGATTGAAGCAGCACCGCGGCCAGAAGTCAAAGCACCGACCGGCAAAATCTGGGAATTTCCAAGTCACGAGATACTGCAGTCGTCTTCAGATGTCGCCAAACCTGGGGATATTCCTAAAAATGTAGAAACAATAAAAAAATGTTTCCAGAATTTTGGTATCGAAGTTAAAATGCAAGACGTCAATGTTGGCCCGACGGTTACACAGTACACATTACGTCCACATGAAGGTGTTAAGCTAAATCAAATTACCGCTAGAAGCAATGACATTGCTTTGGCACTTGCGGCGAAAAGTTTACGTGTCGAGGCCCCGATTCCTGGTAAAAGCGCTGTTGGTATTGAAGTACCTAACGTTGCTACTGCCAAGGTAACATTGAAAGAAGTTATTGGTTCCTCGGTTTTTAAAGCGGTAAAAAGCAAGTTGGCAATTGCACTTGGTCGTGATGTTGCTGGATCGGCAGTCGCCATTGATTTAGAGAAGATGCCTCATCTTATGGTTGCTGGTGCAACCGGTTCAGGGAAAAGTGTTTGCATCAACTCAATATTATCTTCACTTCTCTTTAACAACTCTCCAGATGAGTTAAAGCTCGTTTTGATCGACCCCAAGAGAGTCGAAATGACAAACTACAACGGTATACCACATCTTCTGACGCCAGTTATTACTGAGGTTGATAAAACTGTCTCTGCTTTGAAATGGGCGGTTTATGAAATGGAAAGACGCTACAAGGTCTTTTCTGATTTGGGTAAAAGGAATATTCAGGCGTATAATGATTCACCGGGTCCAGAAGGAAAATTGCCTTACATTGTGATTGTTATCGATGAGTTGGCGGATTTAATGGCTGCTTCAGCAAATGAGGTTGAGGCTTCTATCGTTCGTATTGCCCAGATGGCCAGAGCAACGGGGATCCATCTCATAGTTGCGACTCAAAGGCCATCAGTTGATGTTCTTACAGGCCTTATTAAAGCAAACATCACCTCGAGAATTGCCTTTGCGACCGCTAGCCAAATCGATTCACGAACAATTCTTGACATGTCAGGCGCTGAAAAATTACTTGGTAATGGTGATATGCTTTTTATTGGTAATGGTCTTTCAAAACCTCGTCGTGTTCAGGGCTGTTTTATATCTGACCCAGAAATAAATACTCTGGTTAGCTTTATCAAGAAACAGGGTGAAGCTGAATATGATGAATCAATCACTGCATTTCGTCCGGCAAAATCGGCCGATAGCCGTGGCGGTGAAACGATGGATGATGATCTTTATGAAGAAGCGGTTTCTGTAGTTCTAAATTCCGGACAAGCCTCAGCTTCGCTATTGCAAAGACGACTTCGGGTTGGATATGCTAGGGCGGCCAGATTACTTGATATTATGGAGAGCGAAGGGGTTATTGGTCCAGCCAACGGTGCTAAGCCGAGAGATATTTTAGCCAATAGCCAATCTGATGGTGATGGTTTTTCTCAGCATAATGATGACAATTACAATTAGATAAACAATTTCTATGGTTGCAGCCGGTTTTACATTTAGAAAAATTCGCACTAGCCAAACACTTGGCGGAAAGCTTCGACGTGCAAGAAAGAAAAAGGGTGTTGATCTTGTTGAGGCGGAGCTAGAAACAAAGGTTAGGGCAAAATATTTGGAATCGCTTGAGTTGGAGGATTTTGATCTGTTGCCGAACGATATTTATGTCAAAGGCTTTTTAAGCGCCTATTGCGAATATCTAGGGCTAGATTCAGAAAAAATGTTAAAGCTTTATCGGCAGCAGAAGTTGGTTAAAAAAAGTAACGCTGATGATTCTTTTTCACTTCCCAAAGTTAACTCTGAAAAATCAATAACAATTACGCCGAAATTGATCATTCTTTTTTCGGCGGCAATATTTTGCGTTTGCGCAGTAGCTTATCTTGCGGTGCAGGTTTTTAGCTTTGCTTCGGCTCCCAAATTGTTAGTCACTGACCCAACTCACGACTTGGTAGTGGAGGAGGAAAATATTCAGGTTCGAGGTGAAACCAATCCTGGAGTTACCTTGAAAATCAATAAAGAACCGATCATTGTCGGCGCTGATGGTAAATTTGAAAGTGAGATTACGCTTCAAAAAGGTATAAACACAATATTAATCACTGCTTTGAGTAAGTCGAACAAAGAAACAAGTAAGGTGTTAGTTGTTGAGAGAAAAATTAAAACTGTCGAAAGATAATTATTTTACCACTGGCTGATAATCTAGCCAGAGTTTTTCTTTAATAAGGAGAAAGATGCCAAAAAAAGCTGAAAAATCGGAAAATAAAAACGAAAAAGAAACAATAAAAAGAGCAAAAACACAGGCGCTGGATGTTGCCTTAGCCTCGATTGAAAAACAGTTTGGAACCGGCTCAATAATGAAATACAGCGCTGATAGCAAGATGGATGTTGATGTTATCCCAACCGGCTCTTTTGCTCTCGATTTGGCGCTTGGT
>JAQVAO010000079.1 GCA_028690755.1 Patescibacteria group bacterium
ACCTAACAAAATTTATTAGTTGGCTAGAGAAAAATATAGCGGAGAAAACGGAAAATAAAAAAGCTTCACCTTCGAATATAACCCCCGAGGCTGTTAAAGAGTATCGGCTTTATCTAAACCGTTTAACAAATATCACTGGCCAGCCGTTATCAAAATCAACTCAAAATTATTATATTATAACTCTTCGAGCCTTTCTCGGTTATCTCGTACAGATTGGTGTCAAATCACTGCCGCCGCAAAAAGTTACTCTGGCAAAATCACAGGAGCGAAAAGTCGATTTTTTGGAGGCCGAAGATATTATCGGGCTGATAAGTAAACCTGACACCAAAACATTTAAAGGACTTCGTGATCGCTTAATTTTAGAGCTACTTTTTTCCACTGGCCTTCGAGTTTCCGAGTTGCAAAAATTAAATGTAGCCGATCTAAATATGGAGCGCGGAGAGATACCGGTTCGAGGCAAAGGGGGTAAAGTCAGAGTAGTTTTCTTGTCAGAATCGGCAAAAAAAATTCTCAGCGAATACCTAATCGCGATTGGCGATTGTGAGCCTTTAATTGTCAATAAGATTGATGGAAGTCGACTTTCTGTCCGATCAATTGAGAGAATTGTCTCCAAGTATGCTAAGGCCGCCGGGATCAGCAAAAAAGTCTCCCCACACACTTTAAGACACACATTTGCAACCGATCTTTTGATCAATGGCGCCGATCTTCGCAGCGTCCAATCACTTCTCGGCCACTCAAATATTTCAACGACTCAAATTTATACCCACGTTACCGATCAACACTTGCGTGAAATCCATCAGGCTTTTCACGGCAAAAGAACTGGGATAGAAGAAACAGATCTCAAGAAACAATAATCAAACAAGTTGAATATCTAAATTCCAAATTTTAAACGTGTTTGTATTTTGTTTCTTGATTATTGGAATTTGCTTCGATTTCGGGTATTATCGAAGCCGATGGACCAGATACTTGACAATTTACGGCTATTTGACAGAAAAGGATTTTTTTATTTGACTGATCTAGCCAGAGAGAGTGCTTTTTGGCATGATTTCTTTTTCTTCTTCGCCCGCTATGGGATAGTCTTGATTGTTCTCAGCCTGATATATCTCGTCCTTAGACACCGGTTCAACGCGATATTTTCCGCCACCCTCTCTATGATTTTGAGCAACATTATTAGTTTAATAATTTTCCTTCTCTGGCAAAGACCGAGACCTTACGTTACCTATGCTGATATAACTCCAATAATCGGTCAGGTCGCCACACACTCGTTCCCTTCGGCTCACACCTACATGTCATTCGCAATTGCGATCACAATAACATTGTACGGTCACAAAAAACTTGGGCCGCTGCTTATTCTTATTGCTGTCCTAACCGCAATCTCACGAGTTGGAAGTGGAGTCCATTACCCATCAGATATCATTGCCGGCACGCTAATTGGAATATTTTCCGGAGTTTTGACATACTGGTTTATAGAAAGTTTTGAAAATTTTTGGCAGGAATACAGTGTGACGCAGTCACACGACTCAAAAGCAAAAAACAAAAAGTGTAAAGTTGACTGAATTATGTCTCTTCGCACTTTCGACTTTATGGCTTTATAGACTTTTAGCTTTACAGACTTTCGACTTGATAGACTTTTAACTTATAAACATGTCTTTATTACAAGCGTTTGTTTTGGGAGTTGTGCAAGGAATCGGTGAATTTCTCCCAATCTCCTCCTCCGGCCACCTAGTTGTCGTTCCCTATATTTTTGGCTGGGACTATCAGGGTCTTGGTTTTGATGTTGCACTTCACATGGGGACAGTACTGGCGATATTGGCCTATTTCTGGCGTGACTGGATGATCATTTTCTCCGAAGCGCTGTCTCCAACTGATACCCCAAACAAAAAGGATAATTTTAAATACCCCTCAAACCTTCTCTGGATAATTTTAATTTCCTCGATACCAGCAGCAATCGCCGGATATTTTCTCCAAGACCTAGCCGAACATGCACTGCGCAATCCACTTCTGGTCGCCACCATGCTTCTGTCTTTTGGACTCCTCCTCTGGATTGTCGATGCTGCATATAAAAATCAGGATAAAATTGAAAAAATCGGCTACGGCAAAGGATTTTTGGTTGGTATCTCACAGGCAGTGGCGTTATTTCCCGGAGTGTCAAGAAGCGGCGTTACCGCGACGACCGGCATATTTCTCGGTTTGAGTCGGGAAAGTGCCATGCGCTTTAGCTTCCTGCTATCAACTCCAGCCGTAGTTGGAGCCTTTATTTTGACGCTCAAAGATCTCTCCGCAGCGAGCATCGACGTTGCCTTTTTGGTCGCAGTCGCAACAAGCGCCGTGGTTGGCTTTCTATCGATTAAATATCTACTTAAATATCTCGCCAATCACAGCTTTACCCCCTTTGTCATCTACCGAATCCTTTTGGCCGCTCTGATCTTCCTGCTTTATCTAATTAAATAGCCACTGATGAAAGAAAGATTTTTATACACGAAAAAAAAATCAAGAGTATCAAGATTCGATTCAAGCCAGATTATTAGAATTACATTGCTAATCTTAGCTTCTCTAATAATTGTCTATGTCGCTACTCTCCCTTACAGAAATTATGTAACCAACAATTTAATCAATAAGGGCGAAAAGCTTTTGGCTGAGAGAAATTATACCCTTGCCTATGTAAATTTTGAAAAGGCTAGCCTGCTGTCGCCAAGAAACAAGATCGCCAAAGAGCGGATGCAGCTTTCAAAAGATGCGGTGTTAGACATCACCCTGATTAAAGAGCTACTTGGAGAGAAAAACCCTGATCTTTTGAAAGTGATTGAACTTGCTGAACAGAAGTCCTGTGATTTGGAAAATGATAAATTGATGATTGAAAAAGAGCTTTCACAGATTGCCGCTACAAACCTCGAGTTTTGCGCCAACGAGGGACTAAAAAATTACGAGAGTTGGCTCTATCTCGGTATCGCTTATCTAAAATTTTCTGAAAACAACCAGATCTTCAAGGAACAGCGAAGCGGACTTCGAGATAAATCAATTGTTGCCTTCGAAAAAGCTTATTATGCTGATCCGAC
>JAQVAO010000006.1 GCA_028690755.1 Patescibacteria group bacterium
TGATCTCGAGATCGATGATGAAATAAAAATAAATTTTAATCAGCAGGAGTATAAGTACAAAGTTTCTGAGAAAAAAATAATTCCTGCTGATGATCTTTCGGTGCTTCTACCGACCGAGAGGGAGATACTAACTCTTTTGACTTGTTGGCCGGTAGGAACTGCCGACAAAAGATTGATAGTGATTGCCAAACCAGAAAAATAATTCTAAATATTGAAAAAACCGGCGCGGGGCGCCGGGTGGGTAGTTGGGTTCCAGACTAGTTCGGGGAGTAGGTGATCTCGGCTCCTGAGAACTTCGACTGGATGCGGACGATCGGGTCGTCGCGCTTGGTGATCTCGCCACAGACCTGTGCTTCGATGTCGAAGCGCTCTGCTTCGCGGAGGAAGAAATCGGAGTCGTCGGGGCTGACGACCACCAGAGCGCCCTGGCCACCGTTCCAGGTCTTGTAGCAGCCCTCGTCATCCATACCGCGCCATTCGGCGCAGAGCTGCATGATCTCCGGCGGTTCCCAGAGGTTTTCCAGTTCGGCTGACAGTCCGCGGGGGAAGAGTATATCCTTCCCCAGCTTACCTTCGAAGGCGCCGCCGGAGAGGTGAATGATGCTGTGGGCGGTGATGATCTGCTGGAACTCTCCGGTGTACCAGCCGTTCAGGTGCTGGAGCAGTTGGTCGTAGAGTACCGATGGCTCAGCTGCCATCTTGATGTACTCGATCGCTTCAGGGTTGTTTCACCACTCTTCACCAAAGTGCAACGCCAGTGCTTTGCGCACCGAGCTGATGCCGTTGGCCCGGAAACCTCGCTCACGAAGAGCGATGATTGCCATGCCGGGAGCAATGTTCACTCCAGTGATACGGCGGCGGGGATCTATTGCTCCGAGCATCGTACCGGACCAGTTGAACTTGACGCCGGACTCAGGGTTCTCGGAGCTGACGCAAACTCCGAGCTCCGCGGTTTCTCCGCGGAAGAGAACAACGCTGAGTTCAGCCGCCGCTTCACCCAGCCCGTCGACCAGTTCAATGAAGGCCTGATGGGTTGGTGTTCCTGGGTCGTCCAGGGTAGAGACATCGAGCACATTGTTGAAGACCAGCCCGATGCCTCCTTCGCGAGTCAGGTCAGTGCCGGACATCGCCAGTAGGTCACGAGCGGCTTGCCGATACATCCCGGCAGCGGCGTTCAGGATGACCTTTGTTCCATTGCCATCTGAGGTCATACTGAGCCGAAAGCTTGTTGGCAAGCCATGGAGCTGGAAAGATCTTGACCCGCGGAAGTAGCCGCCTGACGGGTCATCGACCTCGACGAAGGCCGAGTTATCAAAGCTCTCTTTGCAGACTCGGCCGGCATGAGCACTGAACTCATCGCCGGCGTACACGTTGACACCATCTTCTGCGTATAGATCTGGTTTTCCTTTCACCAGATAGCCTCCTCTCGAAGTTGTCCACGTCCACTTTGTATCAGAATGTTGTTAATAAAGGCAAGAGAAAAAGTATATACCGAAAAACAGCGATATGTTACAATCTAGTCGGATGAGCATGATTATCGGAGGTGCCAGTGATGACTGGAGACCAGATCGTCGCCGCAACCGACAGATATGACCGGGAGCTGGAGAAGGAAGAGATACCGGTCGCCGAACATCCTCATGACATCATCTGCATGATGCGTCGGGCAGCTTTGGCTCATCTGCGAACGATGTTTCCCAAGATGGTCCAGTTCGTCTCCGAGGACAAGATCGAGAAGGCGATGCGTTGGCTCGGCTTTGTCCAGGGTGTGCTCTGGGTTTGTGGAGTCTACACCCTCGAGCAACTCAAGGCGGACAACCGCTGACATTCCGGCCCGGCGTGAACCACCCGGGCTTTTTCAATTAAAAAAGACGACCACTGTCTAGAATTTGGTCGTCTTTTTCTTTAACGGCAGAAAACGCCGCGCATTGGAGCTCCGCACTTCGGGCAATTGGTGTTTGAGCAGGGGATTCCTCTAGTGTGGGGAGTTTTTTCTCCACATTTCGGACAGATACAGTCGGCGGAACCGCCTAAACCTTGTCCGGGTCTCGTCATACCCCGGCCTCTCCCTGTCCTTGGTCCAGCTCCGGTTGGTCCAGTACCATCTAAATTTGGCATTACTACATCACCTCCTCTCATTTGTATTGCTTTTCCAAAAATTAAAGCTTTAGCAATTTTTTCATGCGCAATATCAATTACTCGAAGAAATGTCACTCTGGAGATGTTCATTTCCTCCGCTGCCTGTTCTTGAGTTAATTTCTCAATGTCTGCCAAACGAATCGCTTCTATCTCATCCAAAGTCAAAATCTCCTCGTCTAGTATTCGAAGAGGAATACCGGCTGGTTTGAAATAGGTGATCTCCGGTATAAATCTGATTGTTCTTTGTTTTTTCGGTCTGCCTCTCATAAATATCCTTTCTAATACCATTATAGAACATATGTTCATAATTTGTCAAGAGTTAAAACAAAGTTGTCTTGAAATTATGCTGATTTTCCGCTTATAATGGGTATATAATGTTCAAAAAAGTTGATCCAAAGCTCAATTTGCCTGAAGAAGAGAAAAAAATTCTCGATTTTTGGCGTGAAAATAAAATTTTTCAAAAAACCCTAGACAAAGAAAATCCTAAGGGCAATTTTGTTTTTTATGAAGGACCTCCGACTGCCAACGGTCAACCCGGACTTCATCATGTCGAGGCGCGGTCTTTCAAAGATCTTTTTTGTCGTTACAAAACTATGCAAGGATATTATGTAAAGCGCAAAGCCGGTTGGGATACACATGGACTTCCAGTTGAGCTTCAGGTGGAAAAAGAGCTAGGGATCTCTGGCAAACCGGAGATTGAAAATATTGTTAAGGGGGACAAAAAGGCCTCAATCGAAAAATTTAATAAACTCTGTCGCGAATCGGTTTGGAAGTACAAAACCGATTGGGAAAAATTGACCGAACGGATGGCTTATTGGCTCGATATGGAAGATCCTTATATCACTTATGATCCGAAATATATTGAAAGTGTCTGGAATGTAATTGCAGAAGCAGAGAATAAAGGACTTTTGTACAAGGGCCACAAAGTCGTACCGTATTGTACTCGCTGTGGCACAGCGCTTTCTTCACATGAAGTGGCTCAAGGGTACAAAAATATCTCGGAAGAATCGGTTTATTTAAAAATCAAATCAACCAAGAACGATATATACTTTTTGGTTTGGACAACAACTCCTTGGACTTTAGCCGGAAATGCTGCTTTGGCTTTCGGCCCGAATATCGACTACTCTTTAGTTGAGAAAGATAACGAGAAGTATATACTTTCAAATCAGCGAGTTGGATCAGTTCTTGGTTCCGATACTAAAATAATTGAAAAACTATCTGGCAAGGAAATTGTCGAGAGATTTTCAACCAATGATAATGATTACGAACCGCTTTATCCGGATGGGGAAAAATTTTCTGAAGCTGGTGAAAAGGCTTACAAATTAATTCTCGGCGATTTTGTCACTGATTCCGATGGCACCGGCATTGTCCATATTGCTCCGGCCTTTGGTGAAGATGACTATGAGACTGGCTTTAAGAAGCAGGGGGTTAAAGTTTTAAAAACTGTCGATGACAAGGGAATTGAATTGGCCGGAGCCGGAAAAGGCAGCTGGGTGAAAGATGCCGATGAGAAAATTAAAGCGGATTTGGAATCTAGGGGGATATTATTCAAAAAAGAGACAACCGCCCATGACTACCCGTTTTGTTGGCGCTGTGATACACCACTGCTCTATTTTGCTAGGGATTCCTGGTACATTGCTATGAGCAAGCTTAGGACTGAGCTTCTGGCGAATAATGAGGAAATTAATTGGAACCCGGAATATCTCAAAAATGGCCGATTTGGTAATTGGTTAGAAAATATCAATGACTGGGCGATCTCTCGTGATCGTTATTGGGGGACTCCACTACCGATTTGGGAGTGTGAAAAGTGTGATAAATACAAAGTTATCTCGGAACTAACTGATATTGGCGATATCGATCCACACAAACCATTTATCGACGAAGTAGAATTAGTTTGCGACTGCGGAGGGAAAATGAAACGGACTCCGGAGGTTATGGATGTCTGGTTTGATTCTGGCGCTATGCCCTTTGCTCAATACCATTGGCCACACGAAAATGAAGAATTATTCAAAGAGCAATACCCAGCTGAATTTATCTGTGAGGCTGTTGATCAAACTCGTGGTTGGTTCTACACCCTTTTGGCGATTTCGACGATCGTTAGCGGAGATAGCCCCTATAAAAATGTTATCTCTGTTGGTCATCTTTTGGATGAAAAGGGCAAGAAGATGTCCAAGTCATTAGGCAATATTGTCACTCCGGACGAAGTTTTTGAAAAATTTGGTGCTGATGTGATTCGCTATTATTTCTACTCTGTGAACCAACCGGGTGAGCCGAAATTGTTTTCAGAAAAAGAGGTGCTCTCACTTTCGCGCAATTTATTTTTGACCCTCTGGAATGTTTATTCATTCTTTATGACTTATGCTTCAATTGATAAATTTACTCCAAAGGGCGAGCTGAATTTGGAAAATGTTTTAGACCGCTGGATTCTGGCAAAATATAATCAATTAGTAAAAAAAGTTACAGATTCACTCGATAATTACGATTCGTATCAAGCGAGCGTGGCAATTGTTGATTTTGTAGCAGAGCTCTCCACTTGGTATGTCAGGAGATCGAGAAGAAGATTTTGGAAGAGTGAGAGTGATGAAGACAAAAATTCCGCTTATGAAACATTATTTGCAGTTCTTGCCGGTGTTTCAAAATTGATCGCTCCTTTTTCACCGATGTATGCTGAACACTTGTATCTCGGTTTGAAGCAGGAAGGTGATTCACAGTCGGTCCATCTGACTGATTTTCCAATTGCCAAAGATGTTGACGAGAAAATAATCAGCGATATGGATCTGGTGAGAAAAGTAGTAGAAGCCGGTCTGGCTGCCAGGGCAGAAGCAAAGATTAAGGTCCGTCAGCCACTTTCATCTCTAAAGTATTTTGGAGAAACGCTTGCTGGAGAATATGAGTTAATTATTGCCGAAGAGGTCAATGTAAAGAAAGTTGAAAATTCAAAAAATAAATCGGAAAAACTAGTTGAACTGGATACAGAAATCTCTGAGGAATTGAAAATTGAAGGACTGTCTCGCGAATTGATCAGAAATATTCAAGATTTGCGGAAAAAAACTGGTCTTCAGGTTGAAGATCGAATAATTTTAAAATTTAAGACTGATTCAGAAGTTTTGAAAAAAGTAATTGAGGAAATGAGTGAGACGATCAAAAAAGAGGTACTGGCTAATGAAATTGATGATCTTTCTGAACAAGGCGAAGAATATCTAATAGAGAAAGAAAAGATTTTGCTTTTTGTCGAGAAGAACTAAAACGCAACACAATTTGTTTAGCGATAAAAAAATCAGGTTCTTTCAGGCCTGATTTTTCTATTGAAATATTCTAGAAAATATGGTTAAATAGTTGAGCTGCTCAAGAACCCGGAGGTGATTCACGTGACTTGTAATCCGCGCAGCATGTCGGTTGATGACCTGGTCTTCGCTCTTACGTGGTCTTGCGACCGAAGGATGGAGGTCAGGTTCAATAACGTTCCGATCATCTGGAACGTTATTGTCCGATCGGTCAGGAAGAAAGGGGAATCCCTGACTTTCCGGTACGACTTCCCCCGTATCAGTACCAGTGGTGGCGAGTGGCAGGACCTCTCTGTCAAAGAAGAGGAGATGGGCGTCGCCGACATCTCCGATGTCTACTGCGACGAAGAGGATCGGATCCACTTCACCTGGGCGCTCCACCCGGAGCGCGAGTACATCGTGTCGCCACCCGACTCGGATCAGGTTCGCGATCTCGAGGCTGGCAACTTCGATCTCCCCGATCAGACGCTCTCCACCGGCTGTCTTCTCCCCTGTGTTATCGCACTACTGATCGTCACCGCGCTCGTCTGCGCTCTCGCGTCTCTCCTCTAACGGAGGGGCGGCACCTAACCCTCAACCCTGCATCAGCGGGGTTTTTTAAATTTAAGTAAGTTGTATATTATCAAGCCGATCATAAAAAGCAGAACAAATATTGACAGACGATTGTAATTTTGGCCGACTGAAAATTCACCATGCAAAATACTTGAAACTCCTCTGGTTAGCCCGCAAGCTGGACAACGGCAATCAGTAAATATTCCGCTTGTTGGACAGTTGTGTTTGAAAAAAATTGGGATGACGTAGCTTTTCCAAATACATTTTACAGGTAAACGTTCCAAAAAAGCTGTTGGTACAATCGCCAGTGCCAATAATATTGCACTGAGATTATAAACAACAGCTCTTGGTGAGCCGAAGCTCAAAAATTCAATTATTGAGGTTTTTTTAAGCAAGCTAGTTATTTAATCAGTCCACTCGATGGTGCCACCAAAATCGCTCTTAGTTGCAACTAAGACAACGTCGATAATCCACCAGATCCCACAACCACCTGCAGTAATCAATTTCAAAATTCCCAAACCAACCTGACCCATCATAAAACGATCGACACCGATCTGGCCGAATAAAATCGACAAAACCAGGGTGAGTACCCAGCTTAATTTTTTCTTTTCGCCTGAAGTTGCAGGTTTTGATTCTGCTGCCGCAGGTGCTGCTGCCGGTGCTTCGATCTTTGTTTCATCAGCCATTTTTTCTCCCCGGTAGTAGAAATTCGACTAATTTTTCGCTTCTACTACCACATTATTAATCATATTTCTTGCGATTTGATAATATCCTAGGCTCACCAAGCTGTAAAAATTCCCAAGAAGCTGTCGAATTTTCACTACCCGGTCCCTTTTAAATTTTTTATATCTTGTAGTATTATATCAATTAAAGAGATATTTATTCAAGAAAGTAATCAATGAAAAACATGGTTTTGGTTTTTGGTCTTATTGTTTTCTTCTTGCTGATATTACAATTCCTTTTTGGCAGGAGAATAATTATCGCGCCGGCAACTTGGCATAATAAAATCTTGCCAGCAATAATCGCTATTATCGTCATTTTACATATTGTTGTAGGCATAGCTTATTTATTTGGAATCTAATATGAAAGATTGTATTTTTTGTCAAATTGTCGCTGGTGAAATACCGTCGTATAAAATTTTCGAAGATGACGATCACCTGGCATTTTTGGGGATCTATCCTAATACAGAAGGCATGACAGTTGTTGTTCCTAAAAAACATTTTTCAAGTTACGCTTTTGATGCTGAGGACAAGGTGTTATGTGATCTGATAAAAACTGCCAAAAAAGTTGGTAAGTTGTTGGATAAGAAATTGGATGATGTTGGCAGAACCGCACTAGTTCTCGAAGGCTTTGGAGTTGACCATCTGCATGCCAAATTATTTCCGATGCACGGTACCAAAATGGATAGTTGGCAGCCGATACACTCGAAAGTCGATAAATATTTTGACAAATATGAGGGCTATATATCATCACACGACTCAAAACGAGCCAGCGATGATGACCTAGAAAAGCTAGTCAAAAAAATCAAATCATAGTTTCTTGATCTCTTCGATGGTGATGTTTTTTGAACTCTCGACCGCCGGTTCGTTGAACGGATCTACATTCCTTAAAATTGCGCTGTAAAAAGCGACCAGCTGCCAAAAGGATAGGAGTTCGCCGACGGTTTGATTTGTAATGTCGTCCAGTTCTATTGTTATATTGGGAATCTGCAACCGGTCAGCCTCGTTTTTAGTCCCGTGATATTCTAAATTTAGCGCTTTGGAATAGGATAATCCGTCTAAATTTTTAAGCCGCAAATCCTTTAATTCCAAATCGGCAATTTTTTCCGGTATTTTAATTTCTTTATCATCCCACCATTTTTTGACAGTAATAAATGTCCCAATAACATTTTTCTTGCCACCGAAAAACCGTTGGTTGGTGTGATGTTGACATTCGGGTGCTTCGGAAAAGTAAAATGTTTGTCCCTGACCATCTTTGCAAACAGATTCGTGCATCAGCTGAATTATTAAGCTTCGAAAATCAAAGAGGAGCCAGGGGTAACAACTGATATATACTTCTGAATATCCCTTTTTCTCCAGGTCAAAATAATATTTGGCTAACGAGTAAGCCTCTTTTTTATATTGGTAGCCGAATTGAATCCCTTTAGCTATTTCATCGACTTTGCAGCCGGCCAGAAGTGCCGGGAAAAGTCCGGCGGAAGTTGCTCCGGAGTAGCGACCGGAAACATTAGGATGCTCGATAATTTGCCAGTTCATTTTCTGGGCGATCTGGCGTAGCGCGCCTTCTTCGTTTTCTGTAACAACAGCGACTTGATAATTTACAAATTCCATCAGACTTTCTATCACCCCGAGAGTGTTGCCAGATTTTGAAACCGCAACGACAATCGTTTTCTCCTTTGGGCAGGAATTTTTTACTTTTCGTAAAAGTGCCGGGTCCATTGAATCGATGATAAAAACATTTTTATCGGTACAAACAGAGTAGGCCTTAAAACTGGTGATTGAGCCGCCGTTACCTATTGCCACGACATTATCAAAATTAAAGTCGATCTTTGTCGCCTCGCGTTTTAAATACTCTAAATCTTCCTGATAATCAAAATACTGCGACCAATCCTCTGGCAAATTATCAACATTTTTAAAACCATGAAATTTCATATAGCTCCTTTTTTAACATCTTAAAGTATATTTTATCTTGAGTAAATATAGAAAATTTGTTAGTTTAGGAGATGGTTATGCGAGTGTAGTTCAGTGGTAGAATGCGACCTTCCCAAGGTTGAGGCGGGAGTTCGATTCTCCTCACTCGCTCCACGCCGATGTAGCTCAGTGGTAGAGCAATTCTTTCGTAAAGAAGAGGTCGTGGGTTCAACTCCCACCATCGGCTCCATAAATAGACCTCTAGTCTATTTTTTTAGTTCACCAACTACCGGATATTTTGATATAGCACTTTTGACATGATAGGAATAAAATGCAGTTGTTAGTTCTTTGCCAGCGTAATGAGAATAGTGTTTGCCGCTTTCAAAAACTGCAGATAAGTCATAAACCATTCCGTCAACAGCGACATAAGCTGGATGTCCATTTTCACCGTTGAATTCCGCTAACTCTGATAAGTTAAAACTTTTTATCTCGTTTCCACTGGGTTCTGATAAATCATCAGAAACTGTTTCTGCTGAATTTTCTGAGGAAATATTGTTCGCTTTTGTCGGACTTTGATAAAAATATTGCAGATATAAGAAAAATCCGACAAAAAGAACAAAAAACATTGTCAGCATAATAGCTGAGAAGTTATTCCAAAACTCCCAACGCTTGATGGCAAGATGTATTGCATACCAGGCATGCAAAGTAAAAGCGACTATTACAATCGGTGGAAGAATTTGGTTGTGGATATTTATTACCGCTTGAGTATTAAAAAGACCTTTTGTCATCCCATATCCGGAAACAAAAAAAAGAATCATCGAAAAAAATAGAACCCAAGCTGACAAACGGTCGATTTTATTCAAAGCTTCCCCTCATTTTTAATTAAATTTTGTTCTCAAAAAAATCAATTACCTTGTCGCTTCCGGACATGCATTTGTTATTTTCGATGTCATAAAGAAAAGGGACACCGATCTGATTTTCATCGAGTCCACAAGATTTCGCCTTGTCTGTTAGAAGAACGTTATTATCTTTGTTGCTAGAAATTTCTAAATGATCAAATTTGATCTTATTTTTAACATCATTTTTTTCCAGCCAATCATTAACATCTTTGCAGTATCCGCAAGTATAGCTGTAGAATAAAATTGCGACCGGACCGTCAGTTTTAGTTGATTCTTCAGTCGGTTCTTCCGTATCTGAGTTATTTGCTTGATTATTTTCTACTTGTTCTGATTCAGTTGTCCCTTCTTGAGAACTGTTTTTTTCTTCGCCCTTGGTCGAACTGTAGATTGCAATACCGGCAACAATTATGATGACCAAAACCACTATCGGAAATAATATTTTCTTCATTTTACTCCTGGCTATTTAATTAAACTCTATAATTAAAGTAATTTACTTGAGATCTTCTGTCAAGAAAATTTGTTTAAACCGTTTGGTTTGGTATAATTAAGGCAAATGAAATCTGAAATTTGGCAGCCGTTTTTTGATCGAAATAATCTAGTTTTGATTATATCTGCCTTCATATCAAGTGGGGTGGTTTTTGCTCTCTATTTCAAAGTATTTTCTGCTGAAAATGGGATGGTTATGATTTCATCGTTTACACCAGTTCATATTTTTGTTATGGTATTGTTTGCGGTTAATCTGGCACTGGGTCTTATATCTTTCCGCCGAGACCGTCATTTATCTTACATTTTTAACGGTTTGACGATAGTATGCTGTATCTTGCTTCTTCTTGCGCTAGTATTAAAAATAATTAGCCCAAATGGGTAAATCAACAGGTTTAACCAGATTTTTTGAAATATTACCAGGGGCAACATCTTGGCTAACGATGTTTGTTTTGTTTGGTTTTGCAATGTTTTTGCCAAAAGCCCTGGCAGTATTTATGATCTTCTTCATCACCATGTGGCTGGTAAGAGTATTTTTGATGTCTTACCGGTTAATTATTGGTTATATCTATCATAGCCGAGAGATGAAGGTTGATTGGAACGAGCTTTTGGAAAAATTAGCGCCGAAAGACGAGTGGAAAAACATCTATCACATTGTTCTTGTCCCGACTTATAAAGAGGACATCAGTATTTTGCGTGAAACAATAGACTCGGTCGCAAATTCGAAGTATCCGAGTGAAAAAATTATATTTATTTTAGCAACAGAGGAGAGAGACAAAGAAAGAGCGACAGAGTATTCGGAGATTTTAACTAAAGAATATAGTGGCAAGTTCTTTAAATTTTGGACTGTTATGCATCCAGACGGTTTGCCCAATGAGATAAAGGGCAAAGGTCCAAATATTACTTATGCGATGAAAACCCTGTTACCGGAAATTGACAAGCTCAAAATCCCTCATTGCAATATTATCGTTACTAACATGGATTCAGACAACAAGATGGATCCGAAGTATTTGCCGTGCCTAACTTACAAATATTTGACCACACCTGATCCGATGCACAAGAGCTTCCAGCCGCTTCCGATGTATTTCAATAATATCTGGGATGTCCCGATGCCTATGCGTCTGATCGCTATGGGTAGCTCTGCTTGGCAGATGATCGTTTCTTCTCGAGTTTCACGTTTGCGCAATTTTTCCTCTCATGCTCAGAGCTTAGATGCCCTTGTCGCGGTTGATTTTTGGTCGAAAACTACAATTGTGGAAGATGGCCATCAATTTTGGCGATCGTATTTTGCTTTTCACGGTAACCATCAAGTCGTGCCAATTTTTGTGCCAATTTATCAAGATGCAATATTGGGAAAAACCGCTTTCGCCACGATCAAAGAACAATATTTACAAAAAAGGCGTTGGTCATGGGGAGTGTCTGATATACCTTATGTTTTCGAGCACGCGATTAAAGACAAAAAAATTTACTGGCTTGATCGATATGCAAATGCCCTGATTTTGTTTGAGGCACATTGGAGCTGGGCAACTGGATCTTTGATATTGGCTCTTTATTCTTGGATTCCGATATTGATAAATCCAGACTTTCGAGGTTCAGTTTTAGCTTACAATTTTCGTCTTCTGTATGGAGATATGGTATTAATTGCCTATATTGGAATGATTGTTAGTTTGGTTATCTCAACACTACTTATATTGCCGAGAAGGAGAAACAGAAAGTCTACCTTGAGAATTGCCTTCGACTGGATACTGACTCCGCTGATGCTTCCGATCACCAACATATTCTTTTCATCACTGCCGGCATTTGATTCTCACACCAGGTTAATGTTGGGGATAAAACCGACAGTTTTTAGAGTGACAGAAAAAATTAGAAAAAGTTAAATTTGTTATTTAGGAGGGAAATGAAAAAAGATGGCCTGATCCAATTTATAAAGTTTGCTATTGTTGGAGTTGCCAATACTCTTGTTGACTGGTTAGTATATTACGGTCTTATACTCTACATTATCCCCGATGGCAGATCGACGGCTAAGGCGATCTCCTTTTTAGTTGCGGTGACAAATAGCTTTGTGCTAAATAGTATTTGGACTTTTCGAAAACAATTTTTGGAAGGGATTGAAGATAAAAGTCTCAGAGGTTATCGGATAATGAACTATTTTGTCCGTTTTTTTATTGTCAGCATTGTTGGATTTGCAATTAACTTTTTTGCTTTTCAGACTGCTTTTTCATTCATATCCGGATCGGAATTTAGTGGTCTTTCTGATATCGGAGGGCTGATATTTGCTTCTGCTGCTGCCCTTGTTTGGAACTTTTTTATCAATAAATTTTGGACCTACAAAACTTCAGGCGAGGAAAAAATGAGCAAGGAGGATCGAGAGAAAAAAGTTGTCTCTTTCAAATACAATCTATTTGCTGCTGGTCTTTTGATTGTAATGTTTTTCCTATCCTATTTCTCGATGAAAGGTGATTCCGGGATTGTTGACGAGATTGCTCATATTCCAGCTGGATATTCCTATGTCAAATATCAGGATTACCGCTTAAATCCGGAGCATCCGCCACTAGCAAAATATATCGCTGGGGTTCCATTGGCTTTTACTAGTTTGAACGGCTTAAAAGATGATTCTAGCTGGGCTGATGCTGGCCAGTGGAACAGCGGTTGGTATTTTCTTTATCGTGCCGGTAACAACGCTGATCATATCTTATTTTGGTCGAGGATTCCGATGATACTTCTGGCCTTGCTTTTGGGAATTTTGCTTTATAAGTGGGCTACTGAGGAGCTGGGGCATAAAGTGGGACTTTTTGTTCTTTTCCTTTACACTTTTACGCCGGAATTTCTTGCTCACAGCCACTATGTTACTACTGATGTCGCTGCAGCTCTTGGATTTACTTTGGCGGTTTATTTGTTCAACAAATACTTAAAACAAAAAACATTAAAATATCTAATCTTTGCCGGTGTTGCTTTTGGTATTGCTCAGCTTTTGAAATTTTCTGCTTTTCTGCTTTTTGGTATCTTTCCGTTAATGATTCTGGCCAAAAGCTATTTGGAAACTCGTGGCGAAAAGAAAAGATTTTGGCCGGTTTTTGGTAGCTATTTCAAAAACTTTATTTATATTTCCCTGATCTCAATTGCCGTTGTTTGGATAGTCTATATTCCAATGGTTTGGAATACTTCGCCGGAGATCGAAAAGATGGTGATTGAAAAAAATCTAACCATGGATCCGAAATTTGAACTTTTGCGGAATTTCTTGACCGCACTTGGCGGCAATCCAATTACTCGCGGCATCGGACATTATCTTCTGGGTGTTGCCTTGGTGTTTGCTCGTGTCGCGGGCGGTAACTACACATTTATTCTTGGTCATTTTTCTGACAAAGCGATCTCCTGGTTTTTCCCGGTTGCCATCATCCTAAAAACCCCGGCGGCAATAATATTTCTAACAATTTTTTCACTAATTTACGTTTTTGTTAGAAAGCTAAAAAATGAATCGGAAAAATGGTTTCTGTGGTTGCTCGCGATTCCTGTTGCCGTTTATTGGGCGATAACTGTTCGCGGATCGCTAAATATCGGCACCAGACACCTAATGCCGACACTTCCTTTCCTTTATCTTTTCATCGGCTTTGTCTTGAAAGATGTTATTGAGAGCAAAAAATTAGCTGCAAATCTCGCTGTTGTTGCTATCGTGCTATCGTTGGCAATTCCGGTTGTTGCTGCTTATCCGAAATACATCAGTTATTTTAATGAATTCACTTACGGCTATCCGAAATATAAAATGCTTGTTGATTCCTCTCTCGATTGGGGGCAGGACTTAAAAAGATTGGCAGCTTATGTCGACGAAAATGAGATAAATGATATTAAGATAGATTATTTTGGTGGTGGGTTGGTTAATTACTACATTCCGCAGGCAACAGAGTGGCGCTCCGGTTATGGCCCAACTAGCGGTTGGTTGGCAATTTCGGCGACTTTTTACCAGATGTCCAA
>JAQVAO010000080.1 GCA_028690755.1 Patescibacteria group bacterium
CAGTAAAATTAAAGTAATATATTTTGCTGATGGTTCTCGTGGTACTAAAAGCGCGGAGTCCAAGCGGGATATTATTGCCGAGAGAGAAGAGGAGGCGAGAAAATCTGGAGAAGTAGTCGGTATCGGTGCCCAAGAATTTATTCGACTACCTGATTCGGAGATGAAACCTTCGTTCGAAATTGCCGCTAGGATCCGACGGGAGATTGAATTCGATATGCCCGACCTGCTCCTTGCCCCCCATTTCGAGGATATTCATCCTGACCACCACTCCGTTGCGGAAATTTTATATATTGGTCTCAAAGGATTAGAAAAGCATCTTAATATTTGGCTATATGAGGTTTGGGCGAGCTCAAGAGTCAATCGTATTATTCCTATTGACGACACTCTTGGCGACAAGAAAGAAGCTTTGCGCAAGCACAAGTCGCAACTTAAATACAAGCGTTATGAAGAGTCAATTCTGGCTTTAAATAACTACCGTGGTCTTTCGACCGGTGCCGGGGAATATGCCGAAGCTTTTTATGCTATCGGTCCTCGAAGCTATCGACGAATGTTTGAAATTCTCTCTCGTCATCACGAATCAAGAATTTAGTTTTAAAATTTTCTGGTCTAACAAAAAATTGATAATAATGATTATTGAGAAATTACGCTCAGTGTGCTAGAATTTTTGCTGTACTCCCGGGTAGTATAATGGCAGTACGCTAGGTTCTGGCCCTAGTAATCTTGGTTCGACCCCAGGCCCGGGAACCATTGATTTTATGAATAAGATATTATGGCCCCGTCGTCTAGCGGCCTAGGATACCTGGTTCTCATCCAGGAGATCGCGGGTTCGATTCCCGCCGGGGCTACCATCTTACTTTGTTCGTTGTAGTCTAAAGAATTTTCAAGTTGAGCGATTGATTATTTATCCATGAAAAAAACTTCCAAGAAATTATTTTTGTTAAATAAATCAGCCTTGGAAGTTTTTAAATTAAAGGGTGACCAAAATGCTGTCAAGGTTAGGCGTGTGTTGCAGATTGCCGAAGATCTTTCCGGTGGAAACATGGCTGGTAAGAAGGTCTTGGATCTCGGTTGCGCTGAAGGCGCCTATTCTATTGAATTAGCGCTTCGCGGGGCGAAAGTTTTAGGTATTGATGCTCGAGAAGAGAGGATGAAATTTGGTCGAAAAATTGCCCAGGAGAAAAAAATCGCGAACTTAGAGTTTGTCCAAAAGGATGTTCGGGAAATTTCGAAAAAAACTGGTAGTTTTGATCTAGTTCTATTTCTCGGTTTGCTCTATCATCTTGACGCAAAAGATATATTTGATTTGTTGCCCAAAATTTTTCAAATCTGTCGACATTTCTTAATTATTGATACACATATATCTCTTGTAGCAAAAGAGTTCGTTTCTAATAAGGGGAAAAAATACGCTGGCATTAGGTTAAGAGAACATGGAGACAACGAAAGTCAAGATAAAATTTTATCACGACTTGGTGCTTCAGTGGGAAATTTGTATAGTTTTCGTTTTACGAAGAACTCGCTAGTAAAACTTCTCAATGACCAGGGTTTCACAACTGTTTTTGAGTGTCATTCCCCGTTGGAGCCGACTAAGGAAAAAATGCTAGGTGACAGAATCACTTTAGTAGCGATTAAAGGTGACAAGACCAAATTATCAACCTACCCTTGGCTAAATGATATTTCGGAAAAAGAGATCGAAAGAAAAATGGGTAAAATCGGCCAGTGGCAACCTTATTGGGAATCGGGGGCAGGTAAGAAAGAAAAATTTAAATTGCGAGCTATCAGTTATCGCCTCAAAAATGCTTTGAACGGTCTTTTGTCCAAGTTTGGTTATGAGTTGCGACGAAAATAGTTTTGTTGGGTTTTTTGTTTTTGGTAATTTTTAAGTTAAAATAGAAATATGAACAAGTTTGAGGGGATTCTAAGTTTTATCAAAAAGCACTACAGAATTTTTTATATTGTTTCGATTTTTGTTGTCATTGTTTTAGCTTCGGTTGGTCTGGCATATGTAAAAAATTTTCGCGCCGTTGCCCCCGATGAACCGGTAAAAATTGAAGGAGGGGAAGAAGAGAAAACCGAGGAACAACCTGCGCCAGAGGAGGCAAAAAAGGAGGTGGCGAAAAAACCACCGAAATATTCCAGCGGGGGGAATATTTCCGGATCGGCAACACCAAATTCCGATGGCTCTACGACCGTTGTTGCCTCAACCGGAGCTGTTGATTCTTCTGATCAAGCAGCCGCTGCTGCCGCTGGACCATCGGGTTCGATTGGTGATATTGAATATATCGACCAGACAGGGAAATATTCCGATCTTGGTAACCAATTGAAAAATTATATGTCCAGCAATTTACTAGTTAAGGATGAAGTAAATTCCCTTTATTCAATTATCGTCAAGAATGCTGGTGATTCCGGCTGGGCTGGTCTTTACTCCGGCAGTTACACCATTCAGCCGAATGGTGATATAACGTCAGCCTGGGGTTATGTAACCTTAAACACCTACTACTACGAGAGCTCTCCCTACTTTGTTGATTACATGAAGTTAGTTCTTTCACATGAGTATGGTCATCATTACACCTTGTATCACAAGTGGGTGAAATGGGATTTGGGTATGAGCACCAGGTTTCCTGATTCCTATTACACAGTTCGACCTCTGACAAAAGCGACAACCACGTATGATTATTCACTCGGTTGGGGAAACTGTGACGCAGAAATTATTGCTGAAGATTACTCATATTTATATTCCGGTTACGGCTACCATGCGATGGCTGGGACTTACGGTTATCCGTCAGCCGGGACTCGCACGTGGCTTGTGAATGAGCCTTCTGGACCGAGCGCACCACCTGCTTCTGATAATCCGCCAACTGTTTCTATCACCGCTCCAGCTAATGGTGCAACAATTTCTGCTTCGGTAGCGTTTTCTGCCGATGCGTCAGATGATAATGGCGTGACGAAGGTGGCATTTATTATCGATAGTACAACTTTGGCTGAGGATACCAGTGCCCCTTACTCGGC
>JAQVAO010000081.1 GCA_028690755.1 Patescibacteria group bacterium
TTCAACCCCCTGCTTCTAACCCCTCACTTCCTGCTTCTCTCCCACTTGCTTCTGGACCCTCTGTTTCTAACTACTCACCCCCCACGTCCAACTTCCAACGTTCTTTCTCTGATTCAGGGGAGATTGTCGAGAGATTTGCTGAGAAGAGCAAAAAATTTGGCACAAACAATCTTTCCGATATAGGACTTCATCACTTGATAATGCCAAAGAAGATGGAAGAAGAGATCAGTGAAACAAATAAAGAAATAGACAGCAGCAGTTTGGAACTACAAAAAAAGAGTAGTGACCATCCCAACTGGCAACTACCAAAAAGAGAGACCCCGCTATAGAAACAAAGTGATAATTGCTAATATCAAGTAGCCGAAAATGGAGATCGGGAAAAAACTCCTTGTTTCTGGCTTCTTAATCCCTGCTTCTGGATCTATTGTTTCCCCCACCAGTTAACATCCTCAAGCGTGTCCGGTTTCTCTGGCTGGTCTTTTGAACTCTTTATCTCTAAATCAATTTTTGGGTCATAAGCGCGAATAGTCGGCATAGCGGTTTCCGGTTTATCGAGAAGTGAATTATGAATTTCTTTTTTCCCAGCCTTTTTCGGCTTTTCAGTCAGAATTTGTTTTTGTGGCTCGGATGTTTTTTTAATTTTTTTTGAATCCTGAATTACGAGCTCTGAATTTTGGAGTTTGGGCTTCGGAGCCTCAATTTTTTCCGATTTTTCTATAATTTTTCCCATTTTTGAGTTTGTTTCGGATTTTAAATTTCCAGTTTCAATTTTTTCCTTCACCTTACCCCCTACTTCTGGCTCCTTACTACCAGATTCTTCCTCTTCCAGCCGAACAATAGTAACAGAGGAGACTTTATCATTGCCTCTTAACTTCATAAGAGTTACACCCTGAGTATCACGACCAAGCCTTTTGATTGATTTTATCGCCATCCTGATAAACTGGCCATTTTTTGAAGCCAGAACAGCGTCACCCAAATCGTCATGAATCACCTCGGCACCAACAACATTACCTGTCTTTGGCGTACAGTTCGCCGCTTTAATTCCGATCCCTCCACGATTTTGAACATGGAAATTTTTAATCATCGTTCGTTTTCCAAAACCGTTTTCCAAAACAATAAGAAGATCAGGGAAACCGGCAGTCTCAGCAAAATACTTTTCACCATCCTCGATAACATCAGTAGCAACCACATAATCACCGGAGCGCAATTTCATACCAATTACGCCAGCAGCGCTTCTGCCCATTGGGCGGACATCTGATTCCTTATAGCAAATGCACAAACCTTTTCCGGAAACCTCAACAATAATATCTTTGCCGGTAGAAATTTTCACCCATTTGAGGCTATCACCTGTTTTTAGTTTAATCGCCGCAATACCGGTTTTTCGAATGTTTTTGTACTTTTCAACCTCAGTTCTCTTAATCACCCCTTTTGACGTAGCCATAACAAAATATTTACCATCAACCCGCTCGTCTTTACTAACCGGAAGAACCGCTGTCACCTTCTCATTTTGCGCAAGCTGAATAACATTAACGATTGGCACACCCTTGGATTGTCTGGATGTTGCTGGAATTTCATAAACCTTATTGAAAAATATTCTTCCAGCATCGGTAAATATATATAGATCATCGTGAGTAGAAGCAGTTATCATATGAGTGATGCTGTCCTCTTCTTTTGTCGACATACCAACAATTCCTTTGCCGCCACGAATCTGTTTTTTGTATGTATCCACTGGTTGGCGCTTGACATAATTACCCTTTGTCAGAGCGATAATAACCTGCTCATCAGGAATCAAATCTTCAGCAGAAAATTTGCCCAATGCATGTGGTATAATTTCAGTTTTCCTGTCATCTCCATATTTTTCTTTAATCTCTTCCATATCCTTCTTGATTAAACCAAGCACTTTGCCTGGATTGGCAAGAATATCCTCAAGATAAGCAATCAATTTTAGCTTTTCGTTATATTCATCTTCGATTCTCTGTCTTTCTAGCGCCGCAAGAGCAGAAAGACGCATATCCAAAATTGCTCCAGCTTGAGGTTGTGTTAAACCAAAATTGGAAATTAAATTTTTTGATGCCTCATCACGATCTTTGGACTTCTTGATCGTCTCAATCACTTTATCAATATCAGAAAGAGCAATCCTAAGACCTTCTAAAATATGAGCTCTCTCTTTGGCGCGATTTAAATCATATTTTGAGCGTCGCTCAATTACCTCTTTACGATGTTCGATATAGTATTGAAGGACATTGCGTAAAGTCATCACTCGAGGTTCTAGCGATGGAGTAAGCGCTAACATATTTACATGAAATGTATTTTGGAGAGCGGTTAATTCGTACAGGCGATTTAGTACCTTATTTGGATAAGAATTGCTCTTAAGCTCAATAACAACTCGCACACCGTTTCTATCCGATTCGTCACGAATGTCTGAGATGCCATCAATCTTGTGATTTTTGACTAATTCGGCAATTTTTTGGATTAATGTTGATTTATTGACCTGATAAGGTATCTCGGTGACAACAATCCGAAAACCGCGCTTCATTTCCTCAATTTCCGCTCGAGCACGCATTAATACTTTGCCCTTACCGGTGATATAGGCTTGACGAATCTCTTCGATGTCGTAAATTAGACCCCCGGTCGGGAAATCCGGACCTTTAACAAATTCCGCTAGATCTTCTGCTGTCGCCTCAGGATTGTCAATAAGATGCATTATGCCATCGCAAAGCTCTCTGAGGTTGTGCGGGGGAATATTTGTTGCCATTCCGACGGCAATGCCCATCGTTCCATTTAATAGAAGCTGAGGCACTCTGGCAGGCAAAACACTGGGTTCTTGACGGCTTCCGTCATAGTTATCAACAAAATTAACAGTATCTTTGTCAATATCTGCAAGCATCTCTTCAGCAATAGCCGTCATTCTCGCTTCGGTATAACGCATCGCCGCGG
>JAQVAO010000082.1 GCA_028690755.1 Patescibacteria group bacterium
AATTTCATCGTTCATAACCAAAAGCTCATAAATTCCCAGCCGTCCTTTAAACCCCTCAGTGCACTCACTACAACCACGACCACGAAAAAATTGAATTTCTCCCCGGAAACGATCGCGATCTTCCTTATTGTTTTTTGGTATTAAATCTAGCTCTTTTTTAATCCCCTCCTTTAGAGCCGGTGGGATATCAGCTTTTTCTCGACATTTTGGGCAAATTCTCCGAACCAACCTTTGAGCAATGATTAAATTAATACTAGAAGTAATCAAAAACGGCTCTATTCCCATATTAATAAGCCTTGGGAGCGCAGAGGCTGCGTCGTTGGTATGAAGTGTCGTAAGCACCAAATGACCGGTCAGAGCCGCGTGTGTTGCCATTCCGGCAGTATCAGAATCTCTGACCTCTCCGACCATGATAATGTTCGGGTCCTGTCTCAAGATGCTTCTCAAACCTTCAGCAAAAGTAAAACCGATTTTAGGGCGAATTTGACACTGGTTGACACCGGCAATTTCATATTCGACAGGATCTTCCAGCGTTACAACATTGACACCCGGCTTATTTATTCGATTTAAAATTGCATAAAGAGTAGTTGATTTTCCTGAACCAGTCGGTCCGGTAGCAAGAATAATTCCGTACGGCTGCTTTATCTGTTCCATCACGATTCGAAATGCCGAGCCGACAAAGCCAAGATCCTCAAGAGACAAAATACCCTGGGATTTATCAAGAATTCTCATAACGGTTTTTTCACCATAAACTGTCGGCAGGACTGAAACACGGACATCGACTTCTCTATCTTTAAACCCGACCGAGAAACGACCGTCCTGAGGTATACGAGTCTCGTCCAGCTTCATGGTTCCTAAAATCTTTATTCGGCTTGAAACTTGAGCTTCATATTCTGTCGGAAGCGCTAGAATATCTTTTAACACTCCGTCAACACGAAATCTGACGCGAACGCGTTTCGCCTCCGGTTCGACATGAATATCTGAAGAACCAAGCGATAGTGCATAGCTAACAATACCAGCAACCAACTTTGGAACGGATTTCTCTTTGATAATTTCTTTGAGCTGGTCTACAGTTTTAATATCTTCACCAAGCAGTTTCCCAATATCACGATCTTCATCTTCTGCTGCCTTTATCAACGCCGCTTCTTCTTCTCCCTTTGTTTTTACACCACCAAACATCGACGACTTTGCATTCTCGACTTTGGTAGCCTTATCACCTGAGTATTTTTCAGTTTTTTCTATCGTTAAACCCGGCTTGTTATCAGAAGCCAATGAATCCATTATCCCTTTTATTCCAGCTTCAGCGCTTCCTTTAATTTCCACCGATTCTTCTGATTCCTCAAGCTTCACGTTGGAAGAATTTTTGTAAAGCCCGATTAAATAATCTATATCTTCACTCGAAGTAGTAAATTCCTCGAGGTCTAGATTGTTGTTCTGTTTTAGATAATCTATTATCTCTTTCGTCTTTTTACTATAAGGATCCTCCTCAGCTATTCGGTATCTTTTCCCGTTGACTCGGTCGAAAATTACAACTCTGTTCTTTTCAATAAATTCCAGCGGCAAGAGACGAAGATATTTCATATCAACGTTGCGATTTCGTAAAAATATCACTGGTAAATTCCCCTGCTCCAATTGAATTTTGTCTTTATCACCATTTTTTGATGGGATCGCTTTCAAAACGTCTTCTGGCGTAGAGATAAAAAGCTCCAGATGAAGATTTTTAGACTCGATCAATGATTTGATATCATTGTTAGCGCCCAAAAAAAGTTCTCCCGGATTGCCGATAGCGATATTTAGAACATCTCCCTTTTTTGAAAACGGCAAAACTAAATATTTCTTTTCAAGCTTTTCTGGTATCAGACTAGTAATCTCTTTCGGTATCGACAAATTACTAAGTCCAATAAAAGGCAGTTTTAATATTATACTGTAGGCTTTATTAATTGCTTCTCTTGATATCAGGCGATTACTAAGCAAGAACCTTTCAATTGCCAAATTATTCTTGTAGCGTGATTTTATCTTCTCAGCGTCAACCGGTAAAACTAGCCCCTGGACAACAAAAACATCAATAATTGACTGCGAAGACAGCGCTTGATTTAGTCCTTCAAAAACCGAAATATCAGGGGTAACGCCCTTATCTCTAATGCTCATAAAATTGATTATTATAAACTAGCAAAAGGATCTTCTCGACCCATTTTTTCAGTTGGCGCCGGAATCGGTATTCCACCATTATTCGTCATTCCCTCCAGTAAGCTAGAAGCTCGTTTTTCAATTCCTGAAATGTCGGGGACTTGTAGATTTGCGCTCGTTCTATACATGCTTTCATCTGGTCGAGGAGTTTTAAACCACATCCAGGCGAAAGCAGCCAGAACAACGGCCAACATCACAAAGCCGGAAATCGCGAGAGTCTTGTTGGAAAAGGTATTTTCACTCATAATCCACCTCAGAAGTTAAATCTAGGTTATTGGCATTTGGCCGTTTGAAAACATCGAAGGTAATAGTTGCGCTTAAATTATCGACTTCAGTCGAAGATATTGAAAGACTGGTAATTTTCAAAAACCTAATACTATTTTCCAGAGAGCTAATGAAATTGTAAATATTTGTAAAACCACCTGATACAGAAATAGTTGTTGAAGAGCTATCTGGCGAACCCTCGGATGATTGCTCGTCAGCACCTGGTGGCGAGATACTGGGAAGCAAAACTTGATTTACCGCCGCAACGGTTTCAATCTCGGCTATCAAATCAGGAGAATTAACACCCTCAGGAATAGCAACAAGCAACTGATTTACCAAACCCGACATTGAAGCAATTTTTTTGTTGGCGTCGGAGAGTGACGCTGTTTTTAATTCTGCCAACTCAATATCAGCATCGTATGCCTTAATTTTTGC
>JAQVAO010000083.1 GCA_028690755.1 Patescibacteria group bacterium
CAATTCCAAGTATCCCTTTTCTGAGCTTTCCGGGGCTGGAGTAGTTTATAAACTGTTTTGGGGTTTAAGAAATGAATATCCTCAAATCATTACCGAGAGTTGTCTAAAGTGTAATCTTGACTTGATAGCAATTTCCACGATCTCTGACGTTGTTCCACTAATCGATGAAAACAGAATTATTGCAAAATTTGGTCTCAAAGTTTTGAAGAAAAGCAAAAATATTGGTTTAGGAGCAATTTACAATCAAGCGGGGATAGATCCAGAAAAAATTGATTCTTATGTCGTTGGCTTCCAAATTGGCCCAAGGATAAATGCTCCGGGACGCCTGGAACATGCCACGATTTCCTTTGAAGTCTTAATATCTGATGATTTAACAGAGGTGAAAGATTTAGCCAGCAAACTAGAGAAACAGAATATTTTGCGTCAAAAAATGATGGAAAAGATTTTAATTGATGTTGAAGCAACTATCAAAAAAAATAATTTACTTAAGAATAAAATATTAGTCTTGGGTTCAAAAAGCTGGAACAAAGGGGTGATCGGGCCCGTTGCAAGCAATGTTGTTGAAAAGTTTTGTCGTCCGGTTATTTTATTCTCTGAAGAAAAGGATAAATTTGTTGGTAGCGCCAGGAGTATCTCTGGTTTTAACATTGTTAAAGCGATAGATGAATTGAAAGAGTTTACTTTAGGCTTTGGTGGTCATGCCGGAGCAGCAGGTATTCAGATAAAAAAAGTTGATTTTAGTATTTTCTCTAAAAAAATAGTACAATTGGCGGAGAAAAAAATCTCAGAAGAAGATCTAAAACCAAAACTAAAAATTGACCTGGAATTACCTAAAGATAAAATTAATATTAGCACATTTAAAAAAATTTTAGATCTAGAGCCTTTTGGGCTTGGAAACCCGAGACCAGTTTTTATCACAGAAAAAATCCAATTACTTTCTCACCGTTATGTCGGCAAAGATGAAAAGCACCTGCAACTAATTTTTTCAGCCGGCAATCGGAAAGTTAAGGGGATTGTTTTTAATCATCAAAAAAGTCATTGTAGTATAGGTAGCCAGAAATTTTATGATATCGTTTATGCTCCGTCATTGAATTTTTGGAATGGCAAGTGGTGGCCCGATCTGCAAATAATTGATTTTAAGGAGTCAGTTAAAAATGCTAAAGAAAAACAATAAAACTTTATTTGCTTGTAGCAATTGTGGAAATGAATTTCCAATGTGGAACGGCAGATGCCTGTCTTGTGGTGAATGGAATACTTTAAAAGAGATCAGTGGAGAACTCAATAACATGCAAGACACAGGTGGCGAAATAATTGTCGCTAAACCGCTTTTTGATCACAAGAGTGAAAAAAAAGTTAGAACTAAGACCGGTTTTTCTGAATTGGACACAGTTTTTGGCGGAGGCATTGTTCGGGGTTCAGTTATTCTTTTAGGAGGCGAGCCAGGAATTGGGAAATCGACGCTACTCCTTCAAATCTTGGAAAATGCTGGCAAAGTTTTATATATTTCTGGCGAAGAATCTTTGGAACAAATCAAATTACGCGCCGATCGCTTGGCTATTGATACAAAAAATATCTCAATCTCCTCAACCCCAGATATATCAAACTTGGATAAAGCGATAGCTGATTTTATCCCTGACATAATTGTTGTAGATTCGATTCAGACAGTTTATTATTCTAAAATTTCTGGTTCAGCTGGAAGTCAATCTCAAGTAAAAGAATCAGGATTGCTTTTACAGCAATTAGCAAAAAAATTTGAAGTACCAATAATAATTATTGGTCATGTGACCAAAGAAGGGGTTGTTGCTGGCCCAAAGATGCTTGAACATTTGGTTGATGTCGTAGTTTATATGGAGGGTGAAAGAGGACATGATGCTAGAATATTACGATGCGTTAAAAATCGTTTTGGCAATACCGATGAAATTGCCGTTATGAAAATGGAGTCTGCCGGGTTAAAAGAAATAAAAAATCCCGGTAGTCTGTTTCTTTCAGAAACAGAGAATGCTCCTGGCAGTGTCGTCACCGTTATGATTGAAGGTACAAGACCTCTTTTAGTTGAAATTCAAGCACTTGTTACACCAACTTCTTTTGGTTATCCAAGAAGGACTACCTCCGGTTTTGATTTAAACCGACTTAATATTTTAATAGGTGTGATAGGAAAAAGAGCGGGAATAAATTTATCAAGTCAAGATATTTATTTAAGTGTTGTTGGCGGTATTTCGGCACGTGAGCCAGCTTCTGATTTAGCAGCGATCCTAGCAATTGTTTCGTCGTTTAAAAACAAATCATTGCCAGAAAAAACCTGTTTTTTTTCTGAGGTTGGTCTAACCGGTGAAATAAGAAAAGTGAGTCACGCAGAAAAAAGAAAAAAAGAGGCGCAGAAACTTGGTTACCGCGCGATTTCTAGCTATCAAAACATCAGTCAGGCGATAGAGAAAAATTTCTAATTAGTTTTTTTATTAAATCCCAGTCTTAAATGTGTAGCTAGTTGAGCTGACGATTTTTCCTGATTGACTTATCGAAACTACCCTATAATGATATGTAGTATCTGGCACCAGAGATGAAAGCGCAGCGGTGTGAGCGGTGACAAGGGCGCTATTTTTAATTGTGAATTCGTTATAATCGCTGTAATCTTCGTGGGCGATTGTGTCAAAGAAAACTTGTGATGTGCTCGGTATTGATGTAACCCAAGAAATAGTTGCCGAATCTGACTCTACATTAGAGGATTTTACATTTGAAATAGTCAGAGCCTCTTTAACGGTAGCAAAAGATATCTCTGCTTTGGCGACGGTGCCATACTTGTCGGTGACGGCGACTGAAAGAATATGTCGACCAGTAGTTAAATTATTAAAGTTATAACT
>JAQVAO010000084.1 GCA_028690755.1 Patescibacteria group bacterium
ATTACAATACCAAACGACAGGTTACTTCAAGTAATTGATAAAAAAACCTCACTTTTTGATGCTTTCGGAATTGTTGATGATGTTCTTAGACAAGGCGTCCAAGGTATTGCTGATCTTATCACATTGCACGGAATAATTAATGTTGACTTTGCCGACGTAAAGGCGATTATGTCCGATGCTGGTTCGGCACTTATGGGAATTGGTCGGGGCAGCGGAGATAATCGAGCAATAGAAGCAGCAAGAGCAGCAATTGATTCACCACTTCTAGAACTGTCGATAGATGGAGCCAAGGGCATTCTCTTTAATATTACTGGCGGTCCTGATCTTGGCATGTATGAGATAGACGAGGCGGCCAAGGCGATCACCGAGGCGGCCGACGGTGATGCCAATATAATTTTCGGGGCTATAATTGATGAGGCAATGCAAGGAGAGGTAAAAATTACTGTTATCGCCACCGGTTTTGAAACCGATTCATCTAAGTTGCATAAAAGACAACCTTTGACATCTCATCAATCACCAGAAATACCGGCCTCACAAATGATAACTCGCGATGATAGAAGATATGACGACGGTGAATACCAATCAACCAACAAAGAGGATAGGAAAATTGAAGATACCACAAAAGAATCCCCAGAAGATGATGAACTAGAGGTTCCAGCATTTATTCGCAGAAAATTAAGATAAGTTAGATTATTAAAAAATACTTGTTAACTCCAAGTATTTTTTAATTGAAGCAAGAAACATCTCACTTTGGAACAGGCAATTTTTGAAATCAATTTTTTTTTGTCGCTACCTAAGTGATTATATTTTCCATGTGAAAAACTTAAAAAAAATTGAGCTCAAATATCATTTGACTACCCAATATCTAGTACTAGATAATAAACAGGTAAACTACATATTGGGTATATTCTATGCTTTGTATTAGATGCAAAAAAGCTGAGACTAAAGTTGTCGACTCGAGAGATGACGAAAAGACGGTACGTAGAAGGAGAGAATGCCTGTCCTGTAAATTTCGTTTTACCACTTACGAAAAAAGTGAAATTCCAAATTTTAAAATCAAAAAAAGAAGTGGCGCTTTAGAAACATACGATAGATTAAAAATTTATCGAGGGATAATAAAATCACTTGAAAAAAGACCATTCTCTGAAGAAAAAGTTATGGCACTGGTAGACGATATTGAACAAAAAATTATCGCTCTTCAAGAAAATGTTATTGAATCTCATCTGATCGGAGAAATTGTCAGCCAAAGATTAAAAAAAATCGACGAAGTCGCATATCTACGTTTTATATCTGTATACAAATCTTTTTCATCAGCAAAGTCTTTTGCTAGCGAAGCAAAAAAACTTGTCTCAGATAAATCAAAAAATTAATTTGGAGGAATAATGCCGGAAAAAACTAATAATAAAAGTGAAGAGAAAGAGAACGGGTTATTTGAGATTGATATCAAGGAAAATTTGATAAATACTCCAAAAAATCTAAATGTGTCCGACGATATGAAAGAGCCATATCTGACAGAGAATTCTCGTGTGGTTCTTGAGAGACGCTATCTCAAAAAGGATAAAGACGGAAAAGTAATTGAGACTGCCAAGGATTTATTTTTAAGGGTTGCAGAAACAATTGCGAAGGCTGATATAAAATATAACAAAAATGCCGATATTGAATCACTGACTAAAGAATTTTATCAGATGATGGCAAACTTTGAGTTTATGCCAAATTCTCCAACACTAATGAACGCCGGAAGAGAACTGGGGCAACTATCAGCATGCTTTGTTTTGCCGGTTGGAGACTCAATGGAAGAAATTTTTGAAGCGATAAAGCAGACAGCGCTTATCCACAAATCTGGCGGCGGAACCGGATTTTCTTTTTCACGACTCCGGCCAGCGGGAGACAGAGTCAAAAGCACCTCCGGAACTTCTTCCGGACCGATCTCTTTCATGCAAGCTTTTAACGCTGCAACCGAAACAGTAAAACAGGGAGGTACTCGTCGCGGTGCAAACATGGGAATACTGCGGGTTGATCATCCTGATATTTTAGAATTTATTGATGCCAAAACCACAGAAGGAAATTTATCAAATTTTAATATCTCGGTCGCCATCACTGATAAGTTCATGAAGGCAGTAAAAGACGACAAAAATTACGATCTATTAAATCCGAAGAATAAGGAGGTTGTTGGTAATCTCTCTGCCAAAAAAGTTTTTGACAAGATAGTTGAAAATGCCTGGAAAAATGGAGAGCCGGGAATAATATTTATTGATAAAATAAACCGCTACAATCCGACACCAGAAATCGGAGAGATTGAAAGCACAAATCCATGTGGCGAACAACCACTCTTGCCATATGAATCGTGCAACTTGGGTTCAATAAACCTTGGCAAAATGGTTAAAGATGGTGATGGGCAGACAACATTAGATTACGACCGCCTCAAGGAGATAGTTTACTCCGCAGTTCACTTTCTTGATAATGTCATTGACCTCAATAATTATCCACTGGAGCAGATTGATAAAATTACACGGGCAAATAGGAAAATTGGTCTTGGGATTATGGGTTTTGCTGATCTATTAATAAAACTTGATATTCCCTACAACTCAGAAAAGGCAATCACTTTGGCAAAAAAAATAATGAAGTTTATCGACCGAGAATCAAAAGAGATGTCGAGAACTTTGGCCAAAGAGAGGGGATCATTTCCAAATTTTGAAAAATCAATATATAACAAAAAAGACGAGAAACCGCTCCGAAATGCAACAACTACAACAATTGCGCCA
>JAQVAO010000085.1 GCA_028690755.1 Patescibacteria group bacterium
ATTTCAAAACAGGATTTGGCCGAAGATTTTTAACAAACAGAATATAATATACTCCCGGGTCGTCTAATGGTAGGACAGCTGGTTTTGGTCCAGTCAATTGGAGTTCGAATCTCTACCCGGGAACCAAGAAAACTTGACAAATATTTATAATACTGTTATCTTGAAAATGTAATAGGTCAGCGGCCTTCGGGCGTCCATTGCGGTTATTACATAGCACCTTAAAAAGTGCTGTGTTTAGCCGCTTTTTTTGAACTAAACACAGCACAAATCCACAAAGGAGTGATTCCGGTGGAAAGAGCAATCTGCCTACTCTGGGACGAAAGCGAACTTGGCTGGGGTATCCGTCCTGATGGATACTCGCTACACCTTAACCTAGAGGATTGCGACGCTTACGTCGTAGACTATTGGGCAAGAATGCCCCGCGAAGTCCCCTACGCTTACTCACGGCCTGCCTGCGATCCGTATACCTGTGAAGTGGAAGAAGATGTCTACGCCGAGATCAAGGCCAGCAAGAACGGTATCAGATCGTTCAATCGCCAGAACCCTGCTCGTTGTTAGACCCGAAGGGAAGCCCATGCTCGGGCTTCCCAATTTCTTTACTTAATATTTTTGTTGATATAATCTAGTTATGTTATTTTTTCAGATTTTAGCATTTCTCTTTCTCGCCGGTTTTATTTTTTGGATTTGTTCTCATCTCTACTCAACAATCTTTTATGTGCCTTATGTTAATATTTGGAAATAAGAAAAATTGTTTCTTAATAATGAAAACTATCTTAGACTACTAAACAAAAATCACTTGTTTAGATCTAAGTGTTTTTTGTTTAGGGATATGACTGTTCTGTAAAGGCTAGCCATGTCATCGGCTCCAACATTTTTTGCATAAGTCTGCAAAGCCTGTATATCCTTTGAATAGCAGTGAGACTTCCAACCACGATTATGAGAAATTACCCTGGTGTGCATCGGATCAGTGCGACTGTCCTCACTCCAAGCTTGATGCGTTCTAATAAATGATACGTCTGATTTATCACAAAGGGTTTTAAAACAGTTGGCAAATGTCACTTTTAGGGCTCCATATGCATTTTCAATCAATTTACAAATCTCTGCTTCCTTTGCTGTAACGATATGAATTCTAATATCCGGAGACATTTTTGACCACAGAATTTCAGCACATTTTTCAGCAGTTTTCGTTTCCCCACCAATGACCAACAACTTATGTTTTGCTGGATCATTCGGATCAGGGTAATGTGAGGGGTCGACATAATATTTACCCATACCAATATATTCGACTGACACAGCAATTTTTTTGCCAGTTTTATTTACTAATCTATCAACAGTACCAGGCATTAGAGCTGACTTAATTAAAATTAATGGTGTTTCTAGCCAATCAACAATACTTTCTACTATCGACATATCGAGTTCACCGTTAGAAAGTGGATCAGTCGGCACTGCCACTAGAGCAATACCACACTTATTTACTTTCTCTTTTGTCCCGATTCCCTTTGGCTCATCGAATAAAACCGCATCATCATAAAGTTTTGAATAAGCGGTCCCCAAATGGCCCAAACCAATAATCGCTACTTTCATATTACTCCGAACATTAGACAACTCTGATTGAATATTTAAATACCTTGGCTAGTGTTAATCCTGAGCCCATAACACCAACCGGATTTACATCTTTCTAATACTACCACAATTTTTCTTTTACAAAAAACATATTCATTCTTGCTGTTATAATTAATATATGATAGTTTTTGAAGCTTTTATCATTATTTTTCTCCTAGTGTTGATTTTCTGGCTCGGTTCTCATCTCTATTCAACAATCTTTTACGTTCCTTATGTCAACGCTTCAAACCAAGCAATCCGAGACGCCCTAAAGCTGGGCGAATTAGAAAAGGACCAACTTTTTCTCGATCTTGGTTCTGGACGCGGAGACGCATTGATAATCGCCAATAAAGAGTTTTTCGCTAAGGCAATCGGCTACGAAATTTCACCACTCCCCTACTTGTTGTCAAAAATTAGAGTTTTTTTAAGTGGCGATCGATCTATTGATATCTTGCGAAAAGATTTTCGGCAAGCAAAAAGCGAGATTAAAAACGCTGATTTAATCTATCTTTATCTTTTCGAAAAAGTATTAAAAAAAAATGAGCGATTTCTTTTTGATAATCTGAGCGCTAAAGGAAAGATTGTCACTCTGGCTTTTAAATTCCCAAACAGAAAACCAATCAAAATTAAAGCTACGAAAAATTTAGGGATAGAAACGAAAATCTATCTTTATCAAAAACAGACACTTGACAAAATGTAAAGTATACTTTACATTATAATCAAGATGACTAAAAAAGAAGAAGTAAAAATCAAAAATAGATTGCGCGATCTACGAAAGCAACACGATTTATCGCAAGAAGAACTTGCTGATCGTCTTGGCGTATCTAGACAATCTGTCATTGCCCTAGAACAGGGTAGATATATGCCATCCCTCCCACTTGTGGTTTCTCTTTGCGGTTTATTTGATTCTGCCTTTGAAGATATTTTTGAATTTGAGAAACATGTGGATAATATAGTTAATGAACATTTCGGATCAATAGATAACCAAATTATTAATCATAAGGAGGCAACAATGCCAAGTGAATTAGGACCATGGCGACCATTCCGTGAGGCAGTCTCCCTGCGTGACGCAATGGATCGCTTGTTTGAAGACAGTGTAATTACTCCGAAATCAATCGGGGCAATGCCAAAGATTGATA
>JAQVAO010000086.1 GCA_028690755.1 Patescibacteria group bacterium
TAAAAGAAAAGATTTAATTTCGATCTATCCAGAATAAAAAAGTCCTCCGCCAATTGCAGGGCGAAACCTGCGGCCGAGGAGCTTATGTACTGATTCTAGCAAAAGTTTACAGATTTGTCAATCTTTCATGATGCTAAACACTTTTCACTTCTGTACTGCGCAGTATGGAAGTGAAAAGTGAATCTGATGGGAACCTAAAAGGTAGGGGATGGTGGTTTGTTTTTTTAATCTATGTTCTATACTTCATGTTTAAGAAGAAAATGCTCGCAATCCTAGGCATAAAGTGCTATGATTTGGGCATAAATGTGATCATTTGTGGTGATGAAAAGTACAAAATGTCTAGTCTGAAATAATTGTGGTGAAATAATTATGGCGAATAAATATCCCAAAATTTATGCGTTCATAGATAGCCAAAATTTAAATCTTGGCACAAACAAAGATCTTTTCAATGCCAAAGGAAAAAAGATATATTCTGGTTGGCATCTGGATTTCAAGAAATTCCGTATTTATTTAAAGGATAAATTTCGAGTTAAAATAGCATTTTTATTTATTGGAAAAGTCAAAGGCAATGAAAAGATGTACCGACAGTTGAAATCATTTGGTTATGAATTAATATTTAAGCCGACAACAAAAGATCGACTGGGCAAACCAAAGGGAAACATAGACGCGGAGCTGGTATTACATGCAGCCGCAATTGAGTTCACAAAATATGACAAGGCAGTTGTCGTTTCCGGGGATGGTGATTTTAGGTGCTTGTACGAGTATCTAATAAATAAAAATAAATTATTAAAAATAGTAATTCCCAATAAACTCTCAGCCTCCTCTCTACTTAAAGATTTCGAGCGCTTCAAAATATTTATAGAAAAAGAAAAACACAAACTAGAGTATAAAAAATGAGAGGCGTAGCTTATGACACGTAGTCATAAGATCGTTTCTCTCTCATGATGTACTAATCATACCAAAGCGATTGGTTTTTTGTCAAGATGTTCTGCAAAAAAAGAGATACGACACTTCCGTACTGCGCAGTAGAGAAGTGGAAAGTAAATCTAGAGGGTGGTGGTTTGTTTTTTAATCTATGTTCTATACTTCATGTTTAAGAAGAAAATGCTCGCAATTAGTTGCATAAAGTGCTACGATTTGGGCAATAAACATGGTGGAATAACTAGTTTTCACAAGTTCCCCAGCTATTTTGAGGCAGATCAATAAAAATAATGCCTGATAAGCATGTAGGATTATGAATAAAATAAAAAATCAATAAAAATGTACGTACTAATATTTTTTGTTGCAGGCATTGTGCAGGACTTTGTTGTAACCCTCAATTGGCGCTATATCGCCAAAGAAAAAGTTTTGTTAGCTTCGTTATTTTCTTTTTTGACAACCGTGATCACACTTGGAGTTCTTTATAGTATTTTAACTAGGCTTGATGAAACCCGAAGTATTCCAGCGATTTTAGCTTACTCAATTGGCGTTGCAACCGGTACATTTATAGCAATGAAGGTCAAGATTAGAGAGTAATATTTTTAATTAAAAAAACCAGAGCTCTGAATATTGATTGCTCTGGCAGGTCTCGAAAATGTTCTCTTCGAATCGTTCTCGGTCTAGTCTACCTCAGACCGCGGCGGGTACTGATGGAAGCGGGTCCTCCCAACTCGAGATCCTGCGGACCACCGGTCCGCATATGCGGCCTCGGTTCCGGGCTTCGGAGCATCTCGCTCTCCTTGGTCCACTCGGCCACCGGCACCTCATCCTCTCGAAGCACGGTAACCCGTGCTTCGTAGACGAACTGCCCGGTAACGATCGAACCATCCTCCTTCAGGCCAACAGGCTGGATGCCAACAGAAGGTTTGTTGTACAGGTCTGTACCGAGGGCGACGACGCGACCCTCGATTCCAGATATCTCGTCCCGCACCATACTGTACATCGGTATGGTCGGGTATTCGACCTGCCGTTGGATCACTGGACCCTCAATGACTTCGAGGCCGAGGCAGTCGAAGGTCTCCCGCTCCATCAGACCTCCATCCTTGTCCGCCCGCCCAGGCTCAATGGTGACGCGTGAGCAAGAGTACAGGTAATCAGTGACAGCCACGGCTACACCCTGAAATCCCGTCACCAGATCGCGAACGGTCTTACCCAGCAGATCCCTCGGTTCCATTTCGCATGTCCCTTCATGCGGCATAATGTTTTTCCACCAAAAGACAAAAATTATTCTACCATAATATTTAAAAATAATCAAGTATTTTAACTGAAGAAAAATCATTTGTTATAAATAAACAGAAATAGTATCATTTAGATATTAGGCTGTCGCTAATTATTAAAAAAATAATTATGAACATCAAAAAAGCCGGGGCAATTGTTAGAAAAATCGAAAACGGAGAGGTTAAAATTTTACTTTTGCACTTGATCAAACACGACTACTGGTCATTTCCCAAAGGACATTGCGAAGAAGGCGAATCTGCTGAAGAAACCGCCAAGCGAGAGCTTCTGGAAGAAACAGGATTAAAAATCCATCCGATAAAGCTTCTCGGTAATGTAAATTATAAAGATGTTGATGACAACGATGTACAACTATTACTGTTTCTGGGTGAAATCGAGGCTGGGGAGCTGAAAAATGAAGAGGGGCACGATTTAGCCTGGATGACTGTCGAAGAAGCAATTGGAAAACTGACTTACACAAACCTTCAAGATTTTCTAAAAAGCCACAAAGCCGAGATAATTAAGTTGAAATAAAT
>JAQVAO010000087.1 GCA_028690755.1 Patescibacteria group bacterium
CTTGGTCTATTTCTAACTGAGAAAATTGAACCCGGACAATCGGTGGAGGCTACAATCAAAGAAATTCACCAACGAGGGGGGCTGGCAATTGCTGCACATCCTTTTATGCATGTAAAATTTGATCAGGAAAGAATGTACACTATGGACGGTATTGGCGCAGGAAAATTATATCAAAATCGTTTTATTCTCGATGGTGTAGAAACCGTAAATGCGACACCTACACTAACCGACGAAAATCTCGGGGCAACCGCAATGAACCGCACATTGCTACGACTGACAGAAACAGGGTCAAGTGACGGTCATATTTTGGAAGCAATTGGCAAAGGATACACTGTTTTTCAGGGGAGAACATCTGAGGATTTAAGAAAATCAATAAAAAATCACCAGACCCAAGCAATTTATGGCCACTGGACAATTTTAGCTCTCTTAAAATATCTTTACTTTTTTATCCCAACTGGAATTAGAATCTTGTGGAGTCGAGTGTTTAATCGCAATCCAAGATATTAAGCGTTTTTGCCATCCACAAGCTTAATTCTCTTTTTACAGGCATTTGCAACATCCATATTGTGAGTGACAATCAAAAAGGTTTTCCCTTCTTCTTTGTTTAATCTTTTTAGAATTTCCATAATCTCCATCGAAGTTTTTGTGTCAAGCTCACCTGTAGGCTCATCGGCAAGAATTATCGAGGGGTTGTTTATTAAAGCCCTGGCAATTGCCACTCTCTGTTGTTGGCCACCCGAAAGCTCATTTGGTTTATGATCAACTCTATTCTCCAGCCCAAGCATATCCAAAAGTTCTCTTGCTCTTTCCAAGCGCTCATTCTTGCCCAATCCTCCATATTTGCCAGCAAGAACAACATTTTCCAACGCTGTTAATGTTGGAATCAGATTAAATCCCTGAAAGATAAAACCAATTTTTCTCGCCCTGATTTTATAAGCTTTCTTGTCAGAAAGTCGAGACATATTTTCTCCATCAATTTCTAGAGTGCCAGCATCTGGACGGTCAAGTAGCCCAAGAATATGCATCAGGGTAGATTTTCCACAACCAGAAGGACCGATTATAGCAGAAAAATCACCGGCAGCAACATTAATATCAACTCCGCGAAGAGCGTGTACAATATTTTTTCTCGACATACGATATGATTTTTTGATTCCTCTGGCTTTAACGATCATCTTCATATTTTTTATAATTAATAATTTATAACTCTCTAATTGACTCAACCACTTTAAGCTTCGCTGCTCTAACTGCCGGAATAATTCCGGCAACAACACCAATAACAAACGAAAAGACGATGACCGCAACCAAAAAACTTGGTTCAATTAGGAATATCTCGGCTCCCTTTTCCGCCATTTTGTTATTAACAATTGTAGCAGCCAATACTCCCAGCCCCATGCCAATTGCACCACCGGCCAAACCGATTACTCCTGCCTCCATCGTATATTCAAAAGCGATTGATCGCGGTGATGCGCCGATTGCCTTTTTTATCCCGATCTCTTTTGTCCTTTCAGAAATTGACATCACCATAGTATTGACAATTGAGAATAATCCGACGATTAATGCCAACATTGCCGAACCTAAAATAATTGCGTTAAATGTTGCTGACGCCTTGTCGATCATCTCACCCATTTTTACCGGAGACATCACTGTGACATCCTTGCCGAATTTGTCTTTAATTTCTGCAGCTACTTTTTCTGAGTCAGCACCATCCTTCCAGGAAACTCCAGCCATCGAATTGACATCCTCAAGCTTCAGCTTGCCGCTATCATATAGCGATTTCATAAATGGATTAGAAGCAATGAGCATCTCTCTGGCAGGGGTAATATTCATAAAAACATAATCGTCAGGGCCAGTCATAGTTTTTTCGGTAATACCAACAACCTTAAAATCGCGACCACGAATGTTAAAAATATCACCAACATGAAGTTTTTTATCAGTAGCAATATTTATTCCGACGGTAACTTCGTCATCTTTACTATTTTTATCCAGCATCTTGCCTTCACGCATATTCATTGTTTCCCAGTTGTGATTTTTAAAATCCGATTGATTGTCAGCACCATAAATTGTTGGCGGATTACCAAAATTCATCTCGGCGTTATCAGGATCAGGGTCAGAAACCAAAAGCGATGCCATGGCCGCAACATGATCAACACCCTCAATTTCTGAGATTTTATTCATTGTATCAATTGGCAACGTCCCTGTGGCTGCTCCACCAAAAGAAGAGGCCCCTTTTGGCGATATCGATATTTGACCTGTTACATATTTCTTCCCACCATCTATCATTTTGTTCAATTTTAGTGCCATCGAGCCCATGACGGTGAAAGCAAAAATGCCGATAACAATGCCAAAAATTGTTAAGAAAGTTCGAAACTTCCTGCGCCACATATTTCTGAATATTTCAATCATTTATCTCCTGATTTAATTATCACAAGTATGATCCTAGCAAATTTTTCCAAAAAAATAAATCATCTAATTGTTTACATTCGATATTAATGTTAGAATATTGGTAATTAATATGACAGAAGTAAACCTTGTTGCAAAAATTGGTCAAATTGCTACTCACAGCAAACACAAGGACAGGTTTTTATACATTGGCACAATTGAGCCAAAAGATCTGGCAGAGGTTTTTTTCTATCTTATCGAAATCGATACTCCTTGGGTTGATGGGGAAAAAATCAAGAACACAATACTTTTTGAATTATTAGAAAATTCAAAAACCACAGGTGCCA
>JAQVAO010000007.1 GCA_028690755.1 Patescibacteria group bacterium
ATCTCTGGCTTTTTCTAGATTTTTTCCCCGAACTAAATTAACAGCCAATCTTAACTTTCTTGGTGATATTTTCAAATATTTACTTTTAACTGTAATTTCCATGTTTTAAACCTTGCTACCGCTAGAAGCACCCTGCTCTTTGGCAATTTTTCCACCATGTCTTCTAAACTTCCTTGTTGGAGAAAATTCACCAAGTTTGTGACCGATCATGTCTTCAACAATAAAAACCGGGGTATGCTCTTTACCATTATGGACTGCGATTGTTACCCCAACCATTTCCGGAGTAATCGTTGAAGATCTGGACCAAGTTTTAATTACAATCTTACCACCATTTTTTTTGGCATCGGCAACTTTTTTTGCTAATCTTTCATCAATATATGGTCCTTTTTTGAGTGATCTAGACATTATCGGCTCCTGCGCTTAATAATCATTTTCTTTGAATACTTCTTTTTGTCCCTGGTTCTGTATCCAAGTGTTGGCAAACCCCAAGGAGTTTTTGGGTATTTCAAGCCTATAGATGTGCCACCTTCACCACCACCATGCGGATGATCAACAACATTTTTAGCCTTACCCCTTACGGTCGGTCTTATGCCCTTGTTTCTGATTCTTCCAGCTTTACCGTGATTTACATTCATTAATTCCTGGTTTCCAACCGCACCAATTGATGCCCAGCAGGTGGATAAAACTTTTCTAACCTCACCGCTTGGCATTTTCACATGAGCAGTTTTTGGTTCGACGCCCAGGAGAGTAGCAAAATTTCCGGCGCTTCGACAAATTTTACCACCTTTCCCAGGAACTATTTCGATATTATGGATTTCTGTGCCAACAGGAATTTTATTGATAGGCATTCTATTCCCAATTTTTATCGGTACGCTATCCCCTGATTCAATAACTGAACCAACTTTAATTTTTGCAGGCACAAGAATATATTTATATTCCTTGCCCTCTGTTTCAATCAGGGCAACATTTGCGCTCCTGTTTGGATCATAATGAATTTCTAAAACAGTTGCCTTACAGTCAGAATTAAAAACAAAATCAACCAAACGGTAAAATCTTTTCGAACCTCCACCACGATGAGCAACGGTAATTTTACCTGAATTATTGCGACCAGATTTTTTGTTTACAACCTGCCTGAGCCCCTTGATTTTTGTGTTACCAATTAAAACACCAGAGATAAAACTACTACCTCTTCTGCCATTCGTTGTAGGTTTTGCGATTTTAATTGGCATTATTTTCCTTGGCTAGATTGTCATCAATATTATTTCTACCAATCTTTATTTTGGAGTCTTTGGCTTTCATCTCCTTTTGAGTTTTTTGTTTTTTATCTTCTTCAACTTCAAAAATTGAAATCTTTTGCCCTTTTTTAATCCTTACTAAAGCTTTTTTAATATCACTTCGTTTGCCATAACCTTTTTTAACTCTCTTTACTTTGCCTGGAATATTAACGATGTTAACCGATATGACATCAACTTTAAATAACTCTTCAACTTCTCTGGCGATCTGCTTCTTTTCAGAGCTTAAATCAACAAGAAAAGTATAAACTCCATTAGCTGCCAAATTGAAGCTTTTTTCAGATATTATCGGTTTTTTAATTAATATATTACTCATTATCTTTCGCTTTCACTTTTGATATTTTTTTGTCAGGATTATAAATTTCAGCTATTTTTTTGAAGGATTCACCTGTAAATAGAATAAAATCTCCCGCAAGCAGTTTAACTGGATCAATTTTTTCAGCAGTCATAGTATGACAAGCAGCGATATTTTTAAACGATTTTTCTGTATTCTCATCCTCTTTGGTCGAAATTAAGGCGAACCTACCGTTTATCGGTAATTTTTCTACAAGCTTCGCAACTTCAGAAGTTTTTGGTTTATCTAGTTTAAAATCTGAAACACCCAAAGCCTTATTGTCCTTAATGAAGGAGAAAACAATCGCTAAAAGTGCCTTTCTCTTCTCATTTTTGTTCATTTTCAGCTCAAAATTGCGATTATTTCTTGGACCAAAAGTAATTCCACCACCAGACCAGATAGGTGATCTGCGGGAGCCGTGTCTTGCCCTGCCGGTACCTTTTTGCTTCCAGGGCTTTTTCCCACCACCAGAAACTTCACTGCGATCTTTGGTGTGAGCGATATTTTCCCTAACAGCATTGCGAATATACCTGATATAATCAAGAACTCTCTGGTCAGAGATTTCTGATTCTAAAAATTTCGGATATTCAACCGACTTATCTTTTTCACCATTATTTTTATAAAAATCTATTTTCATTATTTTGAAACAATTTTAACTTGTGAACCATTATTACCTGGTATCGCCCCGGATATTAAAAGGAAATGATTTTTATTATCAACATCGACTACCTTAAGATTTTTAATTGTTATCTGGCTATTACCCATCCGACCAGGCATTTTCTGGCCTTTCAGGACATGCTGCGGATAAGCGGCGCCAATTGAACCCAATCGACGCTGCTGATTAGACCCATGGGTTTTGGGCCCCTGAGCAAAACCATATCTTTTGATCGTTCCAGAGAAACCCTTGCCCTTGCTAATGCCAGTAATTGTAACTTTGTCTCCAACAATAAACTGACTCTCGTCAAATTTATCGCCTTTCTTCATTTCAGAAAAATCATCTTTATCGGACCTGAATTCAACCAATCTTTCTTTTTTGCCATTTGTTACTTTGCACATAATGGCAGAATAGCCCCTTTTTTCCTCAAGAACCCGATCATAAAATTCAACAGGTAAAGTTTTAACAATAGTAACTGCTAAAGCTTCGCCTTCTTCAGTAAAGATCTGGGTCATATTTAGTTTTTTGCCGAAAAAAAACTTCATTTTCATCCTCAAACAACAAATGACCTGGAACCGGCTGCTTAATGCAGCTGTTTTCCATGGTCCGTAACTCTTATGTTTTGTTTATCTCTCCTTATTATCCTCGATGTTTATTTTCGAGGATAATTTAGCAGTTATAAACCTACATTTTAATCTCGATATCAACGCCAGCTGGTAAATCCAAGCTCATTAAATTATCAATAGTTTTGGGCGTTGGGTTTAAAATGTCAATAAGCCTTTTGTGAACACGCATTTCAAACTGCTCGCGACTATTTTTAAACACATTAGGTGACTTAATCACTGTTAGCTTAGAAGTTTCAGTAGGCAACGGAATCGGACCAATCACTTTAGCACCAGATCTGGTGGCAGTTTCGATTATTTCACCTGCTGATTTATCAATTATCCGATAATCATAAGCCTTGAGCTTAATTCTGATTTTCTGTTTGATTGTATCTTTAGTCACGGCCACTAAACTCCTTGCGATCGTAATTTATTTGACAATTTTGGTTACTACTCCAGCACCTACTGTTTTACCACCTTCACGGATAGCAAAGCGCAAATTTTCTTCAAGGGCAATTGGAACTATAAGTTTGACTTTAACATTTACGGTATCTCCCGGCATAACCATTTCACCCTCAAATTCAACTTCACCGGTTACATCAGTAGTACCAATGTAAAACTGCGGTTTATATCCCTTGGTAAATGGAGTGTGTCTTCCACCTTCTTCTTTGGTCAAAACATATACCTCAGCTTCAAATTCTGTGTGGGGAGTAATACTTCCTGGTTTAGCCAAAACTTGTCCTCTTTCAATATCTTCTCTTTCAACACCACGAAGAAGTACACCGACATTATCGCCGGCCTGGCCTTGATCAAGCATCTTTCTAAACATCTCGACACCTGTAACAACCGTCTTGGTGGTCTTTTTGATACCAATGATCTCAACTTCTTCATTTACCTTGACAATGCCACGGCTGATACGACCAGTAGCGACTGTTCCTCGTCCTTTAATTGAGAAAACATCTTCAATCGGCATTAAGAAATCTTTGTCAATGTCTCTTTTTGGTTCAGGAATCCAGGTATCAAGAGCATCGACTAAGTCTTTAATTGCTTTGGTGGCATCTGCATCATCTTCTAGTGCTTTAAGTGCTGATCCTCTGATAATTGGGGTGTTGTCGCCATCATATTTGTATTTAGTCAGAAGCTCACGAATCTCCATCTCAACTAGATCAAGAAGCTCTGGATCATCAACCATATCAACCTTGTTTAAGAAAATGACAATTTTTGGTACACCAACCTGATATGCCAGAAGTATATGCTCCCTAGTTTGTGGCATTGGACCATCAGCAGCTGATACAACCAGAATAGCACCGTCCATTTGAGCAGCTCCGGTTATCATGTTTTTAACATAATCAGCATGACCTGGACAGTCTACATGGGCATAATGACGCTTATCTGATTCATATTCCTGGTGAGAGGTAGCAATAGTAATACCACGCTCTTTTTCCTCTGGGGCGTTATCGATTTCATCAAATTTTTTCTCAACTGCCTTACCTTCTTTAGCTAGAACATGGGTAATAGCAGCAGTAAGAGTTGTTTTACCATGATCAACGTGTCCGATCGTACCAACATTCACGTGAGTTTTGGTTCTTTCAAATTTTTCTGCAGCCATCGTTTCTCCTTTAAAATAATTCTTTATAATTTATATACTTATTTATGTTAACCTAAAATTTGCGATAAGTCAACAAATTTTCGCTATTTTTTACCTTCAATAATATCCTTGGCAATATTAGTCGGAACTTCAGCATAATGGTCAAATTCCATCGAATAATTTCCTCTGCCCTGAGTCATACTGCGCAAAGTTGTAGAATAGCCAAACATCGACGACAGTGGGACTTTACAATCAATGACTTTCGTATTTGAGCGATCATTCATTTCCTCTATCTGGCCACGTTTGGAGTTCAAATCGCCAACAACATCTCCAGTAAACTCCTCAGGAACTGTAACTTCTACTTTCATTATCGGCTCGAGAATCACCGGATCAGCTTTTTTAAACCCCTCTTGGAAAGCCGTTGAGCCAGCAATCTTAAAGGCCATTTCTGAGGAATCAACATCATGGAAAGTACCGTCATAAAGAGTGACTTTAGTATCGACTACCGGATATCCAGCAATAACACCACGGGACATCGCTTCGGCAACCCCATTTTGTACCGCAGGTATAAATTCTCTTGGAATCGCTCCGCCAACGATTTTATTAACAAATTCGAACCCAGCACCGTGTTCATTTGGTTCAATCTCTAAATAAACGTGACCATATTGACCACGGCCACCAGATTGCCTGATATATTTACCTTCTTGTTGAACAGATTTTCTAATTGTTTCTTTGTATGCCACCTGAGGGTTGCCAATATTCGCCTCGACTTTAAACTCACGCTTCATACGATCAACAATAATCTCAAGATGCAGCTCGCCCATTCCTTCAATAATAGTTTGGCCGGTTTCTTCATCAGTTGAAACTCTAAAAGTTGGATCCTCTTCAGCCAGTCTTTGCAAAGCGATTCCCATTTTCTCCTGATCAGCCTTAGTCTTCGGCTCAATGGCAATAGAAATAACCGGTTCAGGAAAGGTAATCTGCTCAAGAACAACTTTGTAGTTCGGATCACAAAGAGTATCGCCGGTTGTGGTTGCTTTTAAACCGACAGCAGCAGCAATTTCTCCAGCATAGACTTCTGATACTTCTTCTCTGTGATTGGCGTGCATTCTAAGAATTCTTCCAATGCGTTCCTTTTCCCCAGAGTTTGTATTCACTACATAAGATCCTGCAGTTAGCTTGCCAGTATATACTCGAAAGAATGTCAGTTTACCAACGAATGGATCGGCAGCAACCTTAAAAGCAAAACCAGAAAATGGAGCGTCATCATCGACTTTTAAAACCACCTCTTCTTCAGTTCCTGCCTTTAAGGCTTTGGGTGGCTCAATATCGATAGGTGAAGGTAAATAGTCAACAACAGCATCAAGTAATGGCTGAATTCCTTTATTTTTGAGCGCAGTACCAGCAAAAACTGGATAAATCTTATTATGTATGACAGCATCACGTAAAGCTTTTTTAAGCTCTTCCATATTAAATTCTTCACCCGAAAGATATTTTTCAAGCAGAGTATCATCAGTTTCAACAATTTTTTCGATCATCGTAGCTCGCCACTCATTAGCCTTTTCAATCATATCAGCCGGAATATCTTTTTCTTCATAATTTTTTCCAAGATCATCGGAGCTCCAAAAGTAAGCTTTTTGTTTCATTAAATCAATAACGCCACTGAAATCACTTTCGGCACCAATCGGTAATTGGACAGCAACCGCATTGGCACCTAATCTTTCCTTAATTGAATCAAAGCTCATGTAAAAGTCGCCAGCTATGGCATCTAATTTATTGACAAAACAAATTCGTGGAACATCATATTTTTCTGCCTGACGCCAAACTGTTTCCGATTGTGGCTCAACACCATTTTTGCCATCAAATACAACGACAGCACCATCAAGCACTCGGAAAGATCGCTCAACCTCGACGGTGAAGTCAACGTGGCCAGGAGTATCAATAATATTAATCCGATGGTTATCCCAAAAACAGGTCGTAGCAGCAGAGGTAATGGTAATTCCCCTCTCCTTTTCCTGCTCCATCCAATCCATCTCCGCCGCTCCCTCATGCACTTCACCAATTTTATGCTTTTTACCAGTATAGTAAAGAATACGCTCAGTTACCGTAGTTTTTCCGGCATCAATGTGCGCTGCAATACCAATGTTTCTAATTTTTTCTAAAGGATAATCTCTGGCCATAAAATTTTAATTAGAATAAAAAAACGCCTCCCTAACAGTATATTTGTAACACATAATCTATGATCAAGTCAAACATAAGAACCTAAAGCCTAGCGAAGTGAGCAAAAGCCTTATTGGCTTCGGCCATTCTGTGAGTATCTTCTTTTTTCTTAATCGCTGCGCCAACACCGTTATAGGCATCAAGCATCTCCGCCGCTAATCTTTCCGACATTGGAGCACCTTTTCTTTTTTTTGCTGCATCAATTATCCAGCGAAGTGCTAGAGTTTCTTTTCTGATACTACTCACCTCTATTGGAACTTGATAATTTGCTCCACCGATTCTTTTGGCTTTGATTTCTAAAAGAGGGCCAACATTCTTCATCACTCGATCAAGAGCATCAAGTGGCTGCAATTTTGTTTGATCTGCCAATTTCTCAACTGAGGAATAAACTATCTTCTCGGCAACACTTTTTTTGCCACGCTCCATTATATAGTTGATAAATTTGGTTACAAGAACGCTCCCATGTTTTTGATCAGGAGATAATTGCTGTTTTTTAATTTTGCTGTGACCTCTAGACATTATTCTTTACCTCTCTTGGCACCATATTTACTTCTTCCCTGTTTTCTATCTTTAACACCGGTTAAATCAAGCTTGCCACGGACAATGTGATAGCGCATACCAGGAAGATCTTTTACTCTACCACCCCTGATTAAAACGACTGAATGTTCCTGCAAATTATGTCCTTCGCCACCGATATAAGCGTTAACTTCCATGCCGTTGGTAAGCCTAACACGGGCAAATTTTCTAAGAGCTGAGTTTGGTTTCTTTGGAGTCATTGTTGAAACCTTAACACAAACTCCTCGTTTTTGTGGACAACCTTTTCTGATATCTACCGGACTATTTTTAATAAAATTAAAACCATGCTTAAGCGCGGTTGTCTTAGTTTTGTTGACCGGTTTCTTTCGGCCTTTTCTGATTAATTGATTAATTGTTGGCACTATTCTCCTAATTCTAGTAACAGGAAGATTCTAACATAATTTTTCTAAACTGTAAACTTCTCTTATTTTCTAAAGCCGGTACCGGCAGGAATTTTGCGACCGATAATGACATTTTCCTTAAGCCCACGAAGATTATCGACGTCCCCGTTTATTGCTGCGTTTATCAATATTGAAGTAGTTTCCATAAATGATGCGGCAGAAAGGAAGCTCTCTGTTTTCAGTGCGACTCTAGTTATTCCCATGACAACCTCTTGGCTTAGAATTTGTTTCTTGCCATCTTTTTGTAATTCTGAATTAATTCTTGAAACCTTCAGACGATCCTGAATACTTCCCTCAAGAAAATCTGAATCTCCCGGATCCATTATTCGACATTTGGAATTCATCTGTCTGACAATTACCTCCAAATGCTTGTCGTTAATGTCCTGACCCTGAGAAGCATAAATCTTTTGCACTTCTGTCATGATGTAGCGTTCAGTAAAATTTGACCCAGCCAATTCATAACTTCTTTGTAGATCAAGGTGACCATCAGTCAATACCTGACCTTTCTTAACCTCATCACCGTCAGAGACATGAAGGCCTATCATCTCAGAAACTATATATTCTCTTGAAGTTTTACCTTTTGTAACAACACTCACAAGATCGTCCACTATTCTGACCATTCCAGAAGCCTTAGCCCTAATTGGATCAAGACTTTCATCTTTCGCTGCGGCGATAATTTCTTTTGATTTAACCATGTCACCATTTTTTACCGTCATTGAATAACCTTCAGGAATTTGATATTGATTTTCGCTTTCACCTTTTCCGACTACGGTAATAATCAATTTATTTTTATCTTTTTTAACACTAACTTTGCCATCAATCTCAGACATAACAGCGATAGCCCTCGGTGTTCTGGCCTCAAAAAGCTCACCAACACGAGGAAGACCAGAGGTAATATCTTCCCCAGCCGCACCACCAGTATGAAAAGTTCTCATAGTTAGCTGTGTTCCTGGTTCGCCAATTGCTTGAGCGGCGACAATACCAACAGCGGAGCCGATTTCAATTAATTTTCCGGTAGCCAAATCTTCACCATAACAATTCTGGCAGACTCCCCACTCTTTCTCACATGTAAGTAAAGACCTGATCTCGACTTCACTAGCTTCTGATTCATTAATCTTTTTCATTGTCTCGATATCCACTAAATGGCCTTTTTCAAAACCGGCAACAGCCTGGTTAAGAACGCGACCAGTAATATGTTTGGACCAATCATCACCGATAGAGTGGTAAAAATCTCTCTTAATCGTAATTCCGCGCTGAGTTCCACAATCGTTACAGGTAATTACTGTATCCTGGGATACATCGACTAGCCTTCTGGTAAGATAACCGGCTTCAGATGTGCGAAGAGCGGTATCAGCACGACCTTTTCTCGATCCATGTGAAGAAACAAAATATTCAAAAACAGACAAACCTTCTTTAAAGTTTGATTTTATCGGCAATTCAATAATGTTTCCGGTCGGATCTGCAACCAGCCCCTTCATACCAGCGAGCTGGTTAAGCTGAGAAACCTTGCCCTGGGCACCAGACACACGAATAATATTTATATCATTTTCCTTACCAAAGTTCTCCAACATCGCCTCTTGAAGTTCGCCGGAAGCATTCATCCAAATTTCAACTGTTTTTGCGTAGCGCTCTTCATTAGTTATCAACCCTCGACGATACTGCTGGTTGATAGTATCAAGTAGTTTTTCGGCATTCTCTAAAATATCTTTCTTCTTAGCTGGAACCTGTATATCAAAAGCTGAAAAAGTGATACCTGAGCGCTCTGAATATTCGAATCCAAGTTCTTTAATTTTGTCAACAAAAGTCGCGGTTGCATCCAATCCAGCGATCTTGAATGATTGAGCAATTAATTTGGAAATTTCAGATTTATCGAAATCTTGATTTCTAAATCCTAGTTCCTTTGGAATAATTTCGTTAAAGATTATTCTTCCGGCTGATGTCTCCAGTAACTCTCCATTAATATTGACTTTTATTCTGGATTTAAGATCTATCACATCCAAATCGCGAGCTAATAAAGCATCTTCTTTGGATGTGAACGTTTTTCCTTCGCCTTTTCGTCCTTCAGAAATTGTAGTCAAGAAATAGCAACCTAGGATCATATCGAGCGTTGGAGAAACTACTGGATCTCCTGATGAAGGTTTTAGTAGGTTTTTTCTCGACAGCATTATCTCCCTGGCCTCTTTTTGCGACTCTTCTGAAAGCGGCAAGTGAACCGCCATTTGGTCGCCATCAAAATCAGCGTTAAATGCGGAACAAACAAGTGGGTGGATTTTAATTGCTTTTCCTTCAATTAAGATAGGCTGAAAGGCTTGAATTCCCAATCTGTGTAATGTTGGAGCGCGATTTAACAAAACGTGACGATCTTTAGTGATATCTTCAAGAATATCCCAAACAAAAGGTTCATTTTTTTCAATCAATCTAGTAGCATTTTTCACATTGTGAACATAACCCTCAGAAATCAATCGACCGATAACAAAAGGCTTGAAAAGTTCCATTGCCATGACTTTTGGTAAACCACATTGATGTAGCTCTAGTTCCGGACCGACAACAATTACTGAACGACCGGAGTAATCAACTCTTTTACCCAAAAGATTTTGTCGAAATCTACCCTGTTTTCCACGAAGCATATCGGAAAGTGACTTCAATTTTCGACGATTATTGGCAGTGGTTGTAGCTCTGCCTCGTCTGGCAGAATTATCTATTAAAGCATCTACCGCTTCTTGAAGCATTCTCTTTTCATTCCGACAAATTACCTCTGGAGCACCCTGATTAACAAGTCTTTTGAGACGGTTATTTCGATTAATCACTCTTCGATAAAGATCGTTAAGATCAGAGGCAGCAAAACGTCCTCCATCAAGCTGAACCATCGGTCTTAAATCTGGCGGTATTACCGGCAATCTTTTTAATATTAACCAATCAGGCTTGGCTTTGGCTTTTTTCATACCCTGGAGTGTTCTGAGTCTTTTAACCAGCTTTCTTTTATTCATTCCGATAGCGGATTTAGATTCTTCGCTTAGTTTCTTAATTTCAGTGTTTAGATCAAGTTTTTCCAAAAGCTCAAGAATTGCTTCCGCACCAATTCCAACACGAATAACATTACCGTATCGCTGTGAGATACTATAGTATTCACGCTCAGAAATTATTTTTCCAAGCTTAAGACCTTCAAGCTCGGATTTTGCAGTTTTATAAGCTTGGTTTATCTCCTCTGAAGTAATCTGTTTTGAAGCATCTGACGCAGTTTCACCTAATGCTGATATTTTCTCTGCTTTTAGATCCGAAAATTCTTTTTCAACTTTTTCTAAAACTTCTTTTCTCAAGTCTTCATTTATCTCAATAACAACAAAACTGGCAAAATAAATAATTTTCTCAAGATCAGAGGCGGAGAGATCAAGAATTTGGCCCAGTACACAAGGGACGCTTCGGACATACCAGATATGCGCAACTGGAACAACGAGGTCAATGTGTCCCATTCTAACACGACGAACGCTACTTCTGGTTACCTCAACACCACACTTGTCACAAACAACGCCTGAGTAACGGACTTTGCGATATTTACCACAGTAACACTCCCAATCTTTAATTGGCCCAAAAATATTCTCAGCAAACAAACCATCTCTTTCAGGTTTCTGGGTTCGATAGTTTATCGTTTCCGGCTTCAATACTTCGCCATGAGACCAATCCAAAATATCCTCTGGCGATGCAACCGAAATTTTTATGGCCTTAAAATCTGTAACATTTACAGCGTCCTTGACCTCTAAATTTGCCATCTTTATTCTCCTAAAATAAGTATGTTATAGAAAATTATTCTTCAATTTCTTCTGAAATAATATCCTCATCTTCTGAAACCTGTTCAGCCGCAAGTTCAGTTAGCTTCTCGTCAATTTCTTCATCAAGTTTCTTTTCGTCTTCTGGGGCCTGCTCAGCTTTTTTAATCTCTTCATCATCGCTGATAATTTGTGTTTTTCCGCTGGTGACTAAATCAACCTTAAGACCAAGGGATTGCAGTTCTTTTACTAACAAATTGAAAGCTTCAGGAATGGTGGGGTTTTGAATCGGCTCACCCTTGATAATTGACTCATAAGCCTTGCTACGGCCGATAACATCGTCAGATTTGATCGTCAGAAGCTCCTGAAGAATATTCGAGGCTCCGTAAGCCTCTATCGCCCAGACTTCCATTTCACCGAAACGTTGACCACCAAACTGAGCTTTACCCCCTAAAGGCTGCTGGGTAATCATCGAATATGGGCCGATTGACCTAGCATGCATTTTATCGTCAACAAGTATCAAAGATATCTTCAATACCACCAAATCCACCCATCATATCTTCCCAGTTTACATTTTGAGAATTGAATCCTGAAGGGCCACCATTATTAAAGGCACTTCCAAATCTGTCATAATTGGAACGCT
>JAQVAO010000088.1 GCA_028690755.1 Patescibacteria group bacterium
TCCAGAGCTTTTGTTGCCAGTTTCGCTCCAGCCAGACTTTTCCAAGTCCGATGTGTAACTATCATAGGCCCCACTTTTGTCGTCGGTAAAACTGACACTCCAGTTCGTACTGTCACCAGATGACGACTTTGAAGAGGCCTCGATTTTTCCATAGCTAAATTCAGGAACACTTGAAGGCATGTCTGATGGCCACTCATTATCACCGGTCATTGAGTACGATCCGTCTTCGGTTTCAATTGACACATCTTCACCTTCTGAATCTATATCGACTTTTCCGCCAGTTACACCTTCGATTAACGATTCTGTTGTTTGCTCCGCAACCTTATTTAGTAAAAAACGACTAACTAAGTAACCACCAATTGACAAGATAGCTAAAACTACTACGACGATAATTATTATCGTCACTGCCGTTTTTGACCCTTTGTTTGAACTTTGGGTTTGTTGCGGCGCTGGTGCTTGTTGATCTGCCATTTTCCTCCTAATAAATATTAATATTATCAATTAGTATTATCTCACAAACTTTACTAATTAAAAATATGCTGATCTGCTATAATTGAAACGTAAAATATTAGTCATAAATAAAATGCGAGTAAGTAATAAAGAATTAGAGGTAGGGGGTATATCTTTTGGTTTAACAAGCGGTGTGATAACAACACTCGGGATGATCGTCGGCATAAATGCTGCAACTGAGTCAAAATTGGCCGTCGTTGCTTCTATTTTCGCCATCGCCATCGCTGATTCACTATCTGACGCTCTCGGTATACATTTATCTGAAGAAAGTAGACTGGATGAGTCAGATAAACCAATTTGGATAATTTCGGTTTACACATTTTTTGCTAAATTTTTAGTTACTCTGCTTTTTGTTTTGCCTTTTTTGATCTTTAATAATAATTTTGCTGTGGTTTTTTCTGTAATTTTTGGCTTGCTTTTGGTGCTGCTATTATCAATTTTTGTTGCCAGAAGAAGTAAAAAATCGATTTTCCAAAGTGTTTTTGAACATGTCGGCTTGGCCATTGTCGTGATTATTGCGAGTCATTATGTTGGTGGTTTAGCAGAAAGGATCGTGTAAAATGGATCGAAATGAGGCTCAAAAGCGCCTAGAGATTCTTCGAAAAGAGATTGATGACCATCGCTATCGTTATAATGTTTTAGATGACCCGATCATATCTGACGCCGCTTACGATTCACTTTTTCATGAGCTAGTGAAATTGGAGGAGCAATATCCGGATTTAATTACGGTTGGTTCCCCTTCACAAAGAGTCGGAGCTAAACCAGCAAGTAAATTTGATAAAGTTCGGCATGAAAGTCGAATGCTCTCAATTAATGATGTTTTTAATTTCGATGAACTAGAGAAATGGCAAGAGCGGCTTTTTAAACTTGGTGCAAAGTCGAAAATTGAAAGTGCTGGTTATTTCGTTGAATTAAAAATGGATGGGCTTGCTGTTTCTTTGATTTATAAAAACGGAGTTTTAGTTCAAGGTGCGACAAGGGGAGACGGTACTACCGGAGAAAATGTAACAAACAATTTAAAAACAATCGATTCTATTCCTTTAAAAATTTCATTTCACAAAAATAATGATAATTTAATTTGTCGCCGGGGTTTAAAGAAAATTTTAAATGATAAATTTGAGGTTCGGGGTGAAGCATTTTTATCAACAAAGGACTTTCAAAAATTAAATGCCGAAAGAGAAAAATCCGGGCTTTCAAAATATGCAAATCCGAGAAATATTGCGGCAGGTTCAATCCGCCAGCTCGATCCCAAAATAACAGCTGAAAGAGATCTTGATTTTTTTGTCTATGCAGTTTCTTCGGAAGTGGGTCTGACTAAACATCAAGAAGAACATGACCTTGCTCAGTGTCTTGGTTTTAAGGTTAATAAAAACAATAAACTTTGTAAAAATCTCGATGAAGTAAAAAAATATTTGAAACATTGGGAAAAAGAAAAGGCAAATTTGCCTTATCAAACTGACGGGGTAGTAATAATTGTTAATGATAAAAAAGAGTTTGATCGACTTGGCGTTGTTGGCAAAGCACCTCGAGGCATGATTGCCTACAAATTTGCCGCCGAAGAAGCGACATCAAAAATTCTTGAAATTCGTGTTCAGGTTGGTAGAACCGGCAAATTGACTCCGGTTGCTATTATGGAACCAACGCTTATTGCTGGATCAACTGTTTCTCGGGCAACACTTCATAATGCTGATGAAATTGCTAGAAAAGATATTAGAGTCGGTGACACTGTCGTTATCCGCAAGGCTGGTGATGTAATTCCTGAGGTTGTTGAGCCAATTAAAAATATGAGATCTGGGGGAAAAAAAAGATTTGTTATGCCAAAAAAATGTCCGGTTTGCGGTGGTGCGTTAGCAAAAAAGTCCGGGGAGGTTGATTGGTATTGTGCTGATCCAGGTTGTTCTGTCAGAGAGAAAAGACAATTAGAATTTTTTGTTTCCAAAAATGCCTTTAATATTGAGGGTCTTGGCCCAAAGATTATCGAACAATTGATAAACGAAGGTCTTATAAAGGAGGCTGCTGATATTTTTGAGTTGACTGAAGGAGATCTAAAACCATTAGAAAGATTTGCCGATAAATCGGCTGAAAATTTAGTGAGCTCTATCCAAAAATCAAAGGAAATTTCCTTGGAGCGCTTCATTT
>JAQVAO010000089.1 GCA_028690755.1 Patescibacteria group bacterium
AACATCGGATGAGAGCGAGCAAACAATAAATTCCGGTTGGTTAGAATACAAAAATTACTTAAACAAGTATCGAATCGAATATCCAAGCGAAGCAAAAATTACCGATATGTCTGACCCAGCAGCCGAGAACATCGAATATTCTAGTTGTTTAAAAATTTCTACCGAAAATTACTATGTTTTGATTGGCACAGCTCCCGAAGATGATGATCCAATTACTTGCTTTCGAACCGGTGTCGGAACCGATTGGGGACAGGGGCCGACTGAAGAGGTAACAGCCGCCGGCATGGAATATACTACGACCGGTATGCATACCGAGGCGGCGTCGGCTGGTTATTATCAAGATTTCTTCATGATCTCACCAGTTGACGGTCGGGTTAAGATCGAATACGGAACTGATGTTAATGAAAAATACGGATCAATTAGCAAAGTTGACGCTAAAGAGATTGTTCACAAAATTATCGCCTCCTACAGCCCAGCAGAGTAAAAAAGTTGACAGACTGATATTTTTTTGTTACAATAACTTTACAAGATTACGCTCTCGTGATTTCCGAACTTGAAACTTCGATGTTCTCTAGAGCCAAATCGAAGTTTATAAAGTAACGGCGCTTTTTTGCGTCAAAAAAGGAAATCAATGCAAAATTTCAGATCGAAAAAAAGAAGCTCTTTTGATGGTGGTTATTTTAGTGGACCCAAAAAAACAACTTTTGGTAATTTTAGTCGCCGACCAAAACCAGCCGGACACCGAAGAGGTGAACATATTGATATATCAAAGTTTATCTGTAAAGCTAAACCAATTGCAAACGGTTCACAAGTAGAGATAAAACATGCTTTTGTTGATTACGGTTTCAGTGAAAAAATTAATCAAAATTTGGTCAATTTGGGATACTCTACCCCAACAGCGATTCAAGATCAGTCAATCGCAGAAATTATTGCTGGGCGAGATCTTTTGGGGCTAGCAAATACTGGTACCGGCAAAACTGCAGCTTTTCTCCTACCATTAATTAATAAGTGTCAAAAAGATGACAGACAAAATGTTTTAATTATCGCCCCAACCAGAGAATTGGCCCAACAGATTGATCAGGAATTCAAAAAATTTGCTAAAAATATCAGACTTTATTCGGTAGTGTGTGTCGGTGGCATTCCAATTTCCAAACAAATTATTGAACTCAGAAGGTGTCCGCATTTTGTTATCGGCACTCCCGGTCGCTTGAAAGATTTGAGAGATAGAAACAAAATAAATTTCGGTGTTTTTCAAAATATCGTATTGGACGAAATCGACCGAATGCTTGATATGGGATTCGTTGATGAAATTAAAAGAATTATGGTAGAGCTACCAACAAAGCGACAATCGTTATTTTTCTCTGCAACTATGCCAACAAAAATTGAAATTCTAGTTAAGCAATTTTTGACAAACCCGATTACAATAAAAACCACGACTGGTGAAACTGCAGCCAATGTTGATCAAGACATTATTAGGTGCAGAAAAGATGATAAATTCGAACAACTAAGAGATATTTTGACTAAAACTGAACTGAAAAAGGTGCTAATTTTTTCTGAAACAAAAAGAGATGTTGAAAAACTAACAAAAAATTTAGAAACCTCCGGATTTCGCGCTGATTCTATCCACGGAGATAAACGCCAAAGCCAAAGACAGAAAGCTCTCTCCAGATTTAAGCAGGATGAAATCCAAATTCTTGTAGCTACTGATGTTGCCGCCAGAGGGCTTGATATCAACAACGTTTCACATGTTATTAACTATACAATCCCACAAACTTATACCGATTATATTCATAGAATCGGTCGCACCGGTCGTGGAACAAAATCCGGCCAAGCTCTAACTTTTGTAGAATAAATTACAGGATGTAAAAAAGATATTGAAAATTGTTATTTTTGCGATTAATCTAATCGAATAGTTCTAATGGATTTTGCCAGCCGGATAATTCCGATTCATTTTGAACATATCCGAGAATATTTACTTGATTATCGGAACGAATTCCGAAATGAAGATGTTTGCGTTCGCCATCAGTTTCTGAAGAATACCCATCACCCAATAACGCTATCCGATCACCTTTGTTAAATCTTGTGTTTATTGCAGGTAATGTGCTTGGTTTAATATGTCCATAGATTGCCGTTCTTCTTTTACCTTCGAATTCAAAATCTAAAACTATGACTCCGCCATATCCAGTCGCAGTTCGAGAAAGTACTACGATGCTATCAGCCAAAGCGTAGACCGGTACATCACCCTCAACATCGCTGTATTCAACATCAACGGCTGTATGATAACCAGAAAATCGCTCTGGCTGGACAGGAGAATTTTCACGGGTAATAAATTGTCCGAACGTTTTTTTAGTGATTCTTTCCTTAAATTCAGCAGAAGGATGCGAAAAAACATTTTCGGTTGTTTGGGCATTTTCATCGCCATTTTCTGTTGAAATTTCTCTAGTAAAAGTCGGTCCGTTAGGAACTGCGCATTTTTCCGGATAAGTCTCCATAACAGGATATTTTTTTGCGCATGAATCAAAATCCTTTATCTCCGGATTTCCATGCATCACCCAGTCGCCGTTTTGATCCTTAATCCAGCTATCTTCCGAGCTACGAAAGAAAAAAATA
>JAQVAO010000090.1 GCA_028690755.1 Patescibacteria group bacterium
GGCAATTTCTTCTGTCGCCATCGGCGAAGTTGCAGAGTTTGGTTCTAAAGTAACTAAAATTCTTACTGATCCAAAAATTGTTCAGAAAGAAAGAAAAAACGCCGCCAATTTGATCAGAAATTATTCGTGGAGTAAGGTTGCTAATAATGAATTAAAGATAATAAAGGATGAAAGTTAAACGATATTTAATATTTTTTTTCATTTATCTGCTTTTTACTCTTTTTTTCTTTCTGCCGATTTTTAAGTTAGGCGGTATTGTTGTTGGCGGCGATTGGACTTTGCCGGAGACTAAGAGTCAGGTTGAGGTTTTTTTTAAATCTCATCTTAATTCTTGGAGCAATACTAGCAATCTTTTTGGTGGCAGACAGATCTCCAATACATCGATTTTATACGCTTTAATGATTTATTTAGCGTCTATTGTTGGGTTTCCCGTGGCCTTTATATCCAAATTAATGTTTCCGCTAATTTTTGCTCTTGCTGCCGCCAATATAAATCTGCTTTTGTGCTCATATAAGATCAGACCGCTTGTTTCATTCCTTTTTGGGTTGGTTTTTATCACAACGCCGCTATTTTTCAATTACTCGCTAATGGGTTGGCAATTTGTCTTATTTTCTCTTGCCTTGATGCCTCTCTTTATCTATTTTTTCCAGCTATCATTAGAATCCAAACGTGGGCTAAATTTTATTTTAATTTCAGCGATAATATTTTCTCTGGCGGTTGTTCAGTCGCAAACCTTGATCTGGTATCCACTGATAGCGCTGGCTGTAATACTAGTAAATTCATCTAGTGGAAAAGAATTCTGTGTCCAATCGATAAAGAAATTTTTTCTAGTTATTTTCTTTTTCTTTTTACTTAATCTCTATTGGTTGCCGGCGATGTTGCTTTTCCCTGACCCTGGTGTGTCCGGAAGTAATATGATCAATAGCTCTATCAGTTTAGGAACTTCATTGCGCTTAAGTGTTATCAATTTACTGCGAGGCTGGGGATCACTATTTAATTATCAGTTTGAATCATCGTTTCTACCAGGATTTCTGCTCGTCTCATTTATTCTAATATTTTTATCGCTAACAATTTTTCTTTGGAACCGAAAGGTTAATAAAAACTGGCTTGTCTTCTTTATTCTGCTATTATTCCCAATCGCCTTTTATAAAATTGATCGGAACATTCTTGCATCTTTACCTTTTTCTAACTTAATCCGCGATCTGGCTCGATTTTCTGTCCTCTCAACTCTATCTTTGGTAGTTCTTGGAGCCTTTGCTGTTAATCAGTTATTTCTAATCAAAAATCTTTTCATCAGGCGTTTTTTGCTGATTTTTATTGCAGTATTTCTAATTCTAAATGCTTGGCCGATGTTAAGTTGGGGTATGTTCTCTTATTCTCGAGGCGAGTCAGATTTTCGATTTCGCACTTATAGACAATCAGCCGAGCTTGTGCAATTCGAGAAAAAAATTAATCAGGAAGAAGATTTGCGGATTCTTTATCTGCCAATCGGTGCGCTAATAAATTTAGATGACAAGCGTTTTGATGGTGATTTTGAAAAAATTTGGGACACCCAAGCGGCTTTTTCCAAAAACCCAGGGACAATTACCGATTCTGATCGTGGTCAAGGTGCGGCATCGGAACTTACAAAATTTCTAAATTCAGCAATTAAAAACCGTGATTTAGAACAGCTAAGTTTATTGGTAAAAGTTGCCAAGATAAACATGTTAGTTTTTCGTCGCGATGGTAAGTATTATAACTGGGAAGACGAAGAAAGACACGATTTTGAAAACAAGCTCAAAAAATTAGTTGCCGACGGTAAGGCGGAGGTTTATTTTGATCAGGGGGTTGTCTTGGCAATAAAATATGAAGATTCCGAAAGTTTGGTACAAGTAAGCCGGGACTACGCAGTAGTTGGTTCTAATCAATTTCAGGTTGCGGGAAAAAAATATCCCAAGATTTTTTCTCTGGGGATATTTTCAGACAGTGATTTTCCCACTAACTCTTCATTGGCGGAAGTTAAAGAGTCTGTCAATCTTCCACTGATCTACCAGAGCGAGCGGGAAATATCTGATTTGAGTTCAAGTTCACAGATTTTTCTCTTTCACCAAAACCAAGACATTTATAACATCATCAACAATAAGAAAGCGTCATGTTTGAAGGATTCTAAAAATTATCAATTGAAAAAAAAATCGTTAGATAGCGCTAAAAAATGCTATCAAATATTGTCAGATACTAATTGTGCCAGTGGTGGGTGTAGTAATTATTATTCACTTTTACCCGCTTCGATTCCTCCTTTTGGCGAGATAATATTTCTTTCTGACCAAAATGAATTTGTTGTTTTTAATGGTAAAAACTACAATCTTGGTGAGGCAGAAAGGGCAGGTAAATATTTTAAGCTTAAGGTTGATAATTTAAAACCCGGTTTGAATCGTCTAGAATCAAGTCAGGCAAAGCCGATCTTTATTCAAGTCGTCAACAATCCATCCGCGCTTGGTTTTGATCTTGAATACCGAAAAATCAGCCCTGGCAAGTACAAGATTCATGTTGAGAAAGATGGTTTAAAGTTACTTACCTTCTATCAGAACTTTGATCGTTATTGGGGTGTTTATCAAGCTGACAGTTT
>JAQVAO010000091.1 GCA_028690755.1 Patescibacteria group bacterium
GATCAAAAAGTTTTTTAACGTAAAGTCTAGTTATCAATAAAGAGCTGCTTTCGATAACGAAATCATTGACTGTACCGATGAAATCACCATTTTTAGTCGCAACCTTTTCGCCGATAATCTTTGCTCTCTTCTTTATTTTTTTGTTTAATCTAATCATCTCTTTCGGTTCAACTAAGCTCTCCTCGTCTCGGATGATCAGGGCGCTCTTGGAAAGCTCAACTATCTCTTTTGCCGATATAAATTTCATCTTTCCCCAAAAACCAGCTGTTTTTGCGATAGCAGCCTCAACTTTTGCCTCTTTCTCATCAAAGAAAAAACCCACAAGCTCAGCGGCTCGGCTTTGACTCTCTAAATTAAAGATCGGAAGCCCAATTAGTTTACTGTATTCTATTAGCACAAAAATATTATATCACAACTCTAATTAGCTCTTTCAACATATGCGCCGGTTCTGGTATCGATAACGATTTTATCTCCCTCTTTTATAAACAGTGGTACTGCTACCTGTTTGCCGGTGGAGATTGTCGCAATTTTTGTCACTGTTCCAGCACTGTTTCCCTTGACTCCGGGAGGAGCGTCAGTGATCTCAAAGGTCATTTTGATCGGCAGATCAATATTTATAGGCTGACTGTTGAAATAAAGAATTTCAACAGGTGAGTTCTCAGTCAGATAATCCAGGCTTTCGCCGATATTTTCATTTTCAATTTCAAATTGGTCATAAGTCTCACTATCCATAAAATAGCTTCGCTCTTCGTCATGATAAAGAAAATTCGCCGATTTGCTGGAGAGGGAGGCCTCTTCAAATTTTTCCGATCCCTGAAAGGTTTTAGAAACTGTTGCACCGGTTATCAGATTTTTCAGTTTTGTTCTCATAATCGCCCCGCCGCGACCCTGCTTTGAATGCTCAGAATGAGTAACGACAAAAGGCGCACTCTCGAGTATAAATTTAGTCCCAACTTTCAGATCGGTTAGAGAGAGCATAGTTAATTTATCTAGTTACATACGGTATGAGAGACAGAAATCTCGCCCGCTTGATTGCTCCCGAGAGTTGTCTTTGATGTTTGGCGCAGACTCCCGATCTGGATGCCGGATCGATTTTTGACCAACGATTAAGATATCTAGACAACGTCGAGACATCTTTATAATCAATTTCGGCTATTCTTGTTTTGCAAAAATAGCATTTTTTCCGACCAAAAGTTCTTTCTTGTCTTTCTTGCATTTTTTTCCTTTGACTTTACAAACTTTTAGCTTTCGACTTTTCGCTAAAAGGGTATATCTTCAATATCTATTTCAGTTTCCTCATCTTTGGCTTTTTTGCCACCGACTTTCTTGTCATTAGCAATTTCCTCTATTGGGTTTTCTTCATCGTTTGACCGGCCTCCTCGACTGCTAAGAGCGATTATATTGTCAGCGATTATCTCGGTTTTCTGTCTCTTTGCTCCGTCTTGACCCTCCCAGGACCTGGTCTGCAGACGACCTTCGACATAAACCGGTGCCCCTTACTTAACGATTTGGCTGATATTTTCCGCCAATTTGCCCCAAGCAGTAATATCGTGGAACTCAACCTGCTCCTGCATTTCGCCAGTGTTGCGATCGGTCCAACGTCTGTTGGTGGCTACGCCGAAAGATGTGACTGCCTGGCCGTTTGGAGTATAGCGCATCTCCGGGTCACGAGTGGCATTTCCGATGATCATTGCTCTGTTTAGACTAAACATATTGTCCTTTCTTCGGCGAAGCGCCGAAAGTTTGATGACTTTATAGATCGTCTTTTAAAAGCTCGTCTAATTTCTCGTCTAACTTCTTGATTCTGTCGGCTTCATTTTCTTCGTTTTCTTCTGGTTTTTCAGTTATTTTCTTAGCTTTTGTTGTCTTGGCTTTTTTTGTTTTCTTTTCAGCTTCATTTTCTTTGTCTATGCTTGCTTCTGGTTGTTCTGTTGGCTTTTCTTCCTCGGTCTTGGCCTGTTTTTTCTTCTTGGGTTCTTCTATCACAGATTTTTCTTCTTTTGCGTTAGTAGTTTTGTCTTCTATGATTTCTTCGGATTTTTGTTCTTCTTCGGCCTTTTCTTCTACGGAATCTCTCTTAGCCATCAAGTCATAGCTTTCTTCAGTTTCCCCGGCGATAATTTCAACACTTTTGTCGCCAATGACTTTTTCTAGCTCCTCGTCAGCTACAATATCTTCCTTGGTAACCTTGAGCTGCTCTTCGCTTACAGATTTTATAATTAAAAGATGACGCAAAACTTGAGGCATTACTTGTAGTTCATGATTAATGCCAGCTACTTGGTCTGCAGGTAGCTCGATCCAAAGAGTGACATAGTTAGCAAAATTCTGTTTCCGGATTGGGTAAGCGAGTTTTCTTCGACCCCAAATCTCTTCTTTTTTAATTTTACCCTGGGCAACAGAAATAATTCCGGAAACTTTTCCGGTTACTTTATTCAAATCGCTTTCCAAAACCTCATCTGATACCAGATAGGTAAGTTCATATTCTCTCATTTTTCTCCTTATGGCCTTCGTTGGTCCCATTAGTGTGGGCGAAGTCCCCGTAGCCGTTAGGCGGAGGGGAAAGTTATAAATCAATTGTGCAGATATCATAACAAAGAACTGT
>JAQVAO010000092.1 GCA_028690755.1 Patescibacteria group bacterium
GACTTTACACTATATTACAATATGTGTCAACACTTTTTCGCTTGATTTATTTAGCCCTCTACTGCGTTTTCTATATGTTCAATTTTGTCCCCATCTATACCGATTACATCGATGCGAATATTATATCCCGGATACTCTTTTCCAACTGCTAGAGCTAAAAGTTTTAGCTTTTCCTGTTTTTTGTATCTCACCAAATCATGAGCACTTCCCCAACCGTCTCCAGAAACGGCTTTGACTTCGACAATAACGATTGTTTTTGACGGCGACTCAGCTAAAATATCAATCTCACCGAAAGGAAAAGTGAGATTTCTTTTAATTATTTTGTAACCAATCTTTTCTAAAAATTCTGCGGCAATATCTTCGCCACGATTTCCTGTCAGTTTGTTCATTTTTTTATTCATAATGCAATTATACAAAAAACACCCCAACATTGTTGATCGGGGTGCTTTTAACCAGTACTATTTATTTTTCTTCTGCGGCTTGATCTTCTTCTTTCTTGCCTTTATCTTCAGTTCCCTTTTCCTCTGATTTTTCGTCGCCGTGAGATTTTAGTGCTTGATCAGCTTTTTTCTCCAGCTCTTTTTCCTCGGCTTCCTTTTCTGCTGCTGCCGCTTCGGCTGCTTTAGCTGTTTCTTCGGCTAACTTTTCCAGCTCTTTTTCTGCCTCTGGCTCTTCCCAAACCTTGGAATCGCGATTAATCTCCTTGAGCCGTGCTTCTTTGCCAGAAAGATTTCTCATGAAATAAAGCTTACTTCGACGAACACGTGATTGTTTTACTCTTTCAATTTTTAAAATTCTTGGGCTGTGAATCGGAAATACTCGTTCGACTCCAACACCGAAAGATTCTTTTCGAACGGTAAAAGTCCCATTAAGTGATTTACCAGCATGAGTGGCGATGACCAAACCTTCAAATATCTGAATTCTCTCCTTGTCGCCCTCTTTGATTTTCAGATGAACTCGAACAGTATCACCGGAATTAATCTCGGGGATATTCTTTTTCATAAATTTTTTCAACATCTCTGATTGCATAATTTTTCTCTAGTCAGTTGTAATTGTAAATGTTTTCACATTTTTCAAAGTCCAATTTCTTGGGCGTTGAAAGATGTGGCCGCCCCGACGAGAGCGTCGGGGCGGACCGGATGAGAATGTTCTGATCGCCCTGTGCCGGGGCGGCGGTGAAGCCGCCCCGGCACTCAACCCCAGGCGGCCAGTGGAGTATTGCATGGCGGGGGAAGCAATGCCCCCGCCGAAGCCGTTCGCCGGATATTGGACACGCGTTGTCCATCCGGCTGGCTGATCGGCGCGCGAGCGCGCCGTTAGTGCCTTTCCGAAGGCCTAGCTAGAGCAGATCCCCCTCGGAAAGGGATGAAACTTCAGTTGTTACGGCCTGAAAGTCAGAGGGTGGCCATTCCTGGCCGAGGAGCCGGTCACCCCCTCGTTCCAGACCAGAACCGCTCGACAGCAAGACACGCGGCAGTTGTGGATGCCACAAGCCACCGAGCCATCGTTCATGTGCTGCCTGATTCGCAGACCGGTGCCGCTGCGCATCTCCGGAACAACCGGCGTATGCAACATCAGGTCGAGTGCCACACAGCACTCACACTTCGACACCAGCTCAGGATCTCGATCCTCGATCCGCGCCAACATCAACTTCCTGGCGCTCTCTGGGTCGAGAAGCCCGTCGAAAACATCGACGCCACCAAAGAACCCGGTGACACCGAGCTCGACTGCGGGTGTACTACCAACCGTCTTCTTCCTGGCCATGGTACATGCTCCTTCACATTGGGTCGAGCCCAATGCTTGGAGCAGCTACAAATCCTGCTGCCTTAGACATCGTGCCCGGCCTCCCAATTGGCCGTCCCCCGAAGGGGGATTCTGATGTAAGTTTTCCACCACACCACAAACGCCGATCCACCCCAGGTGGATCGTTGCCAGTGTTGGCGAGACGCTGGCTAGACAAGATGATGTCCACAGTGGGGGCATTGGGACTTAGTCGTCGAAGTGTACCCACATGTTGGACAAGACTTGGCTTCCAATAAGCAACCCTCCTTTTGTAAGGTACTCAACTTTCGCTCATACCAGGAGCTAAAGTTGGCAATGACAATCTCTCATAGAGAGACTCTCATCGACAACTTTATTTCTCTGCCAGAACAACATTGACAACAGTCTTCTCTTTCTTGCTGCCGGAAAAACTCTTTATCGCTTTTTTAATAAATTTAACCTCGCCCGCTTTTGAAGCGTAAATAGTATAATCTCCGCCAACTCCAACATTTTCCCCAGCTTCATACCTCTCACCCTTTTGGCGAACAATTATGCCGCCAGCAGTCACTTTTTGACCACCAAAAACCTTGACCCCAAGGCGCTTGGAGACGGAATCTCGACCTAAACTTGTACTACCACCGGCTTTCTTATGTGCCATATTCTATTAGCCTATAGCTTTCAGCTCTCAGCTGTTAGCTTTAATGTGACAATTTGTCGTTTCACTACTTGATAATCACGACCATATATTAACGGCTGACTATCGGTAGTGTAGCCGATTTTGTGCAGCGTGTCAACACAATTTTCCCAGATTGACAACTGTTTGCCATTTGCAAGCTCAAA
>JAQVAO010000093.1 GCA_028690755.1 Patescibacteria group bacterium
GATCCGGCGAAGAGATTTTTTATAATAACCGTTTATCATCACATTTGCAGTCGTGTTAATCGCCTCGATCATTGGCACACCTGACTCGAAAAGCATCTCAATGGTTCGACAAAATCTCGCCATATAGATATCTGAGGTAACTTTTTTAAAACCAGGAAGGTTTATTTGAACTCGAGAATAAAAATCTCTGCCGCCTTCAGATGAAAGGTAGTATTTAGCAAAGATTACAGCACCGATGACCAATATAACCAATATCCACCAATAACCGATCAAAAAATGGGAAACGGCGATCAATGCCTTAGTCGCCCAGGGTAGTGGAACATCTGATTCTCGAAAAACATCCTCAATTTGAGGAATAATTTTTACCATCAAAAGCCAGCCAACAGCAATCAAGGCAACAACAATAAATATTGGGTAGATCAGGGCTGAAAAAAGCTTTGATGACATACTTTGCTCAGCATCAAGTTTTTGTGATAAGCGATCCAGCACAAGCTCTAAATTGCCGGTAGTCTCACCAGATCTAACAACATTAACAAACAACTCATCAAAAACTTCGGGATATTTTGATAGCGACGACGAAAAACTTAAGCCCTCTTCTAGATCACGATTGATGTTGAAAAAAACAGTTTTTAGATATTGGTTACTCGTCTGGGCCGCAATGATATTTACTGCTTTGGGCAAAGCAAGCCCAGCAGATATCATTGTCGATAGCTGGCTGGAAAATATCGACTTATCCTTAATACTAACTTTTTTTCTCAGGCCAAAGAGCGAAAAAATTTGGCTAGTTTCTGGAAAAATATCGACGGTAACAAGTCCATTTTGCCGTAATATCTTTTCGGCAGTTAAAACATTGCTCGCACGAACAATACCGCCAACGACATCCCCACGATCATTTTTTGCCCTATAGCGGAATTTCATCATTTTAGTACACCATCATTTTAAGAGTTTTGGGAGATATAGACCAGGTTAGAGCATCTTCGAGTGACACTTCACCACGAGAAACAAGTTCCGCTAATACTTTATCAAGCAAAATCATACCTTCCGAAGCGGAAGTTTGAATCACATTTGGTATCTGATGGATCTTGTTATCACGAATTAATGTTCTAATTGCTGGGTTAGCTAACATCACCTCAACGGCGACAGTTCGGCCACCGGAAACTTTTGGTATCAAGCGCTGAGAAATGACTCCTAAAAGAACTGATGCCAACTGACTTCGGATTTGTTGCTGTTGGTAAGACGGGAAAACGCCAACTATACGATCGACGGTTTGCGCTGCCGAATTAGTATGAAGAGTGGTCAAAACCAAATGACCGGTTTCAGCCATCGTGAGTGCCGACTCAATAGTCTCCAAATCACGCATTTCACCGATCAATACAACATTGGGGTCTTCACGCAAAGCGCTCTTCAGAGCGGCTGCAAAACTTAAGGTATCGTTGCCAACTTCTCGCTGGCTAATTAAACTCTTTTCGTTGTGAAATAAATATTCTATCGGATCTTCGATAGTAATTATGTGTTCTCTGCGCTCCAAATTGATTTTTTGAACCATCGACGCTAGAGTCGTTGATTTGCCATGACCGGTCGGACCAGTCACGATTACCAAACCTTGTGATTGAGCAGTAAAATGCTCGATAATCGGAGGTAAACCAAGCTCGGTATAGCTCATTATCTTGCTTGAAATTAGACGAAGTGAAGCAGAGATAATATCTTTTTGTAGATAAAGATTAGTACGAAAACGAGTATGGTCGTATTCAAAAGAAAAATCAACTTCTTGCTTATCTTTAACTTTCTTTATCGTCTCCTGATCAGTGATCTCGGACAATAGTTCATCAATCTTTTTTTCGTCAAGAGGTGGTTCTGATGTCACTGGCAAAAGACGGCCATCAATTCTAAACAACGGATGAGCACCTTTAACTATATGGATATCTGATGCTCCTTTTGATATCGCCAAATCTAGCAGGCGCGAAAACGCCGGGAACTTTCCACTCTGCGCTTTTTCTGAATCCATTTTCCCTCCGATGGTTTGCAACTATATCCAATTTAATGATAACAAATGATTTTTCTCTGTGTCAATTAAAAATCAGGATTAGGAGCCTTGATCTGATTCGGGACTTTCTTCTCATTAATTTCTTCTTTTCTCGGCTCACGATCCATTGAACTATCACCAACTGAGATCATGCTCTGTTTTTTTTCTTCCTTATCCCCATCTGACATTTTCCCAGCAACTTGACCGACGCCCACTTCACCCGTCGCCATCAATATCTCATCAATTGTTGTTAGACCGTCAAGCGCTTTTAATATTCCGTCTTGCTTCATAGTTAACATACCGCTTTTAATTGCTGCGGTTTGAATCTCAGAAGCCGGTCGTCTCGATACAGCCAAACTTTCAATTTCATCGTTCATAACCAAAAGCTCATAAATTCCCAGCCGTCCTTTAAACCCCTCAGTGCACTCACTACAACCACGACCACGAAAAAATTGAATTTCTCCCCGGAAACGATCGCGATCTTCCTTGTTATTTTTTGGTATTAACTCCAGCTCTTTTTTAATCCCCTCTTTTAGGGCCGGCGGAATTTCAGCTTTTT
>JAQVAO010000008.1 GCA_028690755.1 Patescibacteria group bacterium
AACTATTATCGATAAGTTTTCTGGTGGTCCGGTTGGTCTAGATGCTTTAGCAGCGGCGACTAGCGAAGATCGCGATACGATAGAAGATGTTATCGAGCCTTATTTGCTACGACTCGGTTTTATCGATCGCACTCCAAGGGGCCGAATTGCTACTCCGGGGGCGTATAGTCACTTGGGGAGGAAGAAAGAGTCAGGTAGTCAACGGAAGTTGTTATGAGAATCGAAGAAATAAAAAAATTTATTTCAGAAGAGCATAAATTTCAAGTGTCAAAGATGGATCATTCAATCAATAAAGATCAAAGAACTCTAATGAGAACAGTGAAATTATCCGAAGAAGTTGGGGAATTAAGTGAGAAAGTTCTTCATTTACTAGGGCAACAAAGGGATGAAAAAGTCGAGAAAAAAGATTTAAAGAATATTGAAGAAGAAATTGCTGATGTAATTATTTGCGCAATATATTTGGCAAAAAATATTAATGTCGATTTTGATCTAGCGCTTGAAAGAAAAATCAAGGTACTGGAGTCCAGAAGAAAGAGATAACAATGTCGAAAAAAATATTACTTCATACTTGTTGTGCCTCTTGCCTTTCCTTTGTTCATAAAAAACTATTAGAAAAGGATTTTTTGCCGGTTGTTTATTATTACAACCCGTCAATTCAAGGGAAAATTGAATATCTGAATCGCTTGAAGGATGTTGAGGATTATTGTGAGAAAAATTATTTAGAGATAATAATTCCGGAATATAACGAGGATGAATTTAATCTTCCTATTAAGCCTTGGCTAGATCAAAAATCCTTAAAATATATAAATGACAAGAACCGTTTCAAAAGAAAACGCTGTGAATTTTGTTACGAGCTGAAAATCAGGCAAACCGCAGTAGAAGCAAAGAAAAGGCGACTGAAATATTTTTCAACTACTCTCCTCGCCTCGCCCTATCAGGATCACGAGTTTATCGATTACATTGCGAGTGAGATAGCTAAAGAAAAAAATTTAGATTTTGTTTACGATGATTTTCGCAAAGGTTACTGGCAAGGACGTAATTATTCCCGAAATCACAAATATATGATACCATCATACTGCGGTTGCACTTTTAGCGTGGCCGAAAGGATGTTAGAATAAAAAAATGACAATACTTTTAATATCATACATAATATTTGTTATTGGATTTATCGCTTTCAGCGCCTCGGGGATTTATCATCTCTGGCGTTTTGGCTATATTGGTGACATGACGAAGCCGGCGATATATATATACATTTTTATGTCGGCTTCAATCATTGTTTTAACTTTTTTCGCGATATCTTTTAGATCTTGGTTTTAAAATATTTAAATAAAGAAATTTATGGCTGTCAAGGATCGATATTTTCCTACACAGGAAGCGGGAGAAAAAATATTTCTTCTAATTAGAAGGCACTGGATTGTTTTTATTACCTTGGCTTTTTTTATATTTGTAATGACGCTTCCTTTGATCGCGCTAGGCGTCTATTGGATTATGTCTCCGGAAGTCTTTTCCGGTGATCTAGGGAATTTTGTAATAATTTTTGCTAGCATTTACGCGCTAATTATTGTTGGATTGTGTCTATATGGTTTTGTAAATTATTATCTAGATGTTTATATCATAACTAATGAAAGATTAGTTGATATCAAACAAAATGGTTTTTTTCGTCGGGAAATAGCTGAGCTACATCTTAAACAAGTCCAGGATGTCGAGGCCAAGGTAGAAGGTTTTTTGGGCACAATGATGCACTTTGGGAATGTTTACATCCAGACTGCTGGTGAAAGAGAAAATTTTAAACTTGAAGATGTTCCTCATCCGTATACAGTTTCAAAAAGAATTGCCGAGTTGCATCAAAGACAATTAGATTCTTCGCCAAAATCAACTGACAATCAACACCAAGAAGATAAAGAAAAGACATCGATTTCGAAAGATGATGATTATAAGATTGAGGATTATGAACCATATGTTTCTGGGGAAGTTGAAACCGAAGAGGAAAACACTGAAATTCCTGAGAAAACGAAGGAAGATAAGACAATAAATCGTAATATTGTTTCTTCGGTTGAGGAAATGCCAGAAAGCGATTATCAACGAAAAAAGGAAGAGCCTGTGTTTGAAGAGCCGATAGAAGAGATCGGCTTTGGTGCAGATGATAGCGATGACAGGCGGGAAAAAAAGATTAACCGGGAATTGAAGGAGTTCTCTGAGGGAGAAGAGGTCAAGCTTAATGAATATGATTGATAGTTATTTTTACAAACTTCCGGAAAAATTAATTGCAAACGAACCGGCTAAACCGCGAGATAGATCGCGGCTTTTGGTTTTTAATTCAGCAGAGGACAAAATAGTTGATGAGGTGTTCTTTGGTCTGATAAATTTTCTCAAAAAAGGTGATCTTTTAGTGCTTAATGATTCAAAAGTATTTCCGGCCCGTATTTTTGGTACCAAAGAGACTGGTGGAAAAATTGAGGTACTTCTTTTGGAGGATTGCGGTGATTCTTGGCTGGCAATGGTTGGGGGGAAAACTAAGTTGGGCGATAAAGTTTTATTTCAGCAAAATTTAGAAGGAGAAATAGTCGAAAAAAACGGTAAATTAGCTAAGATCACTTTTAACCAAAGAGGAGCTGATTTCTGGCAGACAATAGAGGAAATTGGCAAAACTCCGATACCACCCTATATTAAGAACACGAAACTTTCTGAAAGGAAATTGCGCAATGAATATCAAACCGTATATTCTAATAATTATGGGTCAGCGGCTGCTCCAACAGCCGGATTGCATTTTTCGAAAAAACAGATAGGGGAGCTACTTGATCACGGAGTAGCAGTTAAATATATAAATTTAAATATCGGGCTTGGTACTTTTGCCCCCCTAACTCCAGAAAATTTATTAACAAAAAAATTACATTCAGAAAAATTCCAAATCCCCTCCTCCACTATTAGGAAAATAATTCAGACGAAAAAAGAAGGAGGAAGAGTGATCGCTGTTGGTACGACAACGGTTCGGACACTTGAATCCGCGGCTAAAACAATTATTAAAAATGAAGACAAAATCACCAACATCGCTGGTTCGACGGAGATATTTGTTCAACCGGGTTTCAAATTCAAAATTGTTGACTCATTAATAACAAATTTTCACCTCCCCTCTTCTTCACTAATGATGTTAGTCGCGGCACTGATTCAAGACAAGGGAATAAATGATGGACGCGAAAAATTACTAGAGATTTATAAGTATGCAATAAACAAAAAATACAGGTTCTATTCCTTCGGTGATGCTATGTTGATTTTGTAAATATGTTAAAATAGTTCTAATGAAGGGGAGACTAAGTTTAATTATTCTATTAGTTTTTTTCTCTGTTTTTTTGTTCTCTCAAAATACTCGTGCTTCGGATGTGGATTTACTGATAAATGAAATTTACCCCAATCCTACTTCTGGAGAGGTTGAATGGATAGAAATTTATAATCCAACCAATCAGACTATCGATCTGACTAATTATTCAATTGAGGACGGTACTCACAAACCTAAGGCTCTTTTTGGAATGTTGTGTTCTGGCTGTTATTTTGTAATTGAGAAAAATCCCGATGGTTTTTCATTTGCACTTAATAACGATAAAGAAATAATAATTCTAAAATACATTGACTTGATAGTCGATCAGGTGGCATATGGAAATTGGGATGATGGGAGTGTTAATCCGGATGAAAATTTCCAAGCTCCTAGTCAGGGAAAATCATTATCAAGAATTCCAAATGGAGAAAATTCTGGTCAAAATAAAAATGATTTCAGAGTTCTAATCCCAAGCAAGGAATCGGAGAATATTCTGCCGATCTTTTCTTCCTTGATTCGCATAAATGAAATTATTCCCCAACCGTCAACGGGAAGCCTCGATGAGTTTGTTGAATTGTATAACAATTCCAGCCAGGACATTGATATTTCTGGGTGGCAACTCGATGATATAGATGGTGGTTCAAGTCCCTATAATATCCCTGATGGGACGATAATCGAGTCAGGTGCATACTTGGTTTTCAAGAATCAGACGACAAAAATATCATTAAATGATTCCGGGGATTCTGTTAGATTGATTGACCCAAATGGCGACATCAAATCAATTGTAAGCTACGAAAAGGCAAAGAGAGGGCAGAGTTATTCGTGGTTTTTTGATGCTTGGAAATGGACAAATTTAACTACATCGGGAAGTGAGAATATTTTCCAAGAAGAGATCATTTTGCCAGATGAGGATTTGTTTATAGAAGAAGCGCTAATCTCTCAAGTTCGAGAACTGCCAATTGAAGAAACGGTGAAAGTGATTGGAGTCGTATCTGTTTTGCCGGGAAAATTATCCAGTCAGTATTTTTATATTGAAGACGAAAGTGGGGGAATTCAAATCTATTCTTATCACAAATCATTCCCATTCTTGCGGCTAGGTGATGTCGTATCAATTGTAGGTGAGCTAGCTGAATACAAAAACGAAAGGAGAATTAAAATCTCATCAGAATCTGATATTCAAATAATATCCAGTCGGTCACCACCAGAAGCAAAGAAAATCAAAATAGATGAAATAAATGAGCGTTTGGAGGGCCGGTATATTAGTGTTACTGGCACCGTGACAAAAACCTCTGGCAACGTTTTTTATATACGTGGTAGTGGTGAAATTCAAGTTTCAATCAGAGAAGGAACCGGAATTAAAAAACCAAAAATGAGAGTTGGTGATAGAGTTGAGATTGCCGGCATACTTTCACAGTATGGTGATTATTATCGCATATTGCCAACTTGTCAGGATGATGTTAAAATCATTAAATCCTCGAGTTTGGCAAAGTCGGGCATGAATCTTTATTTATCATTGCTAATTACCGGATTAATCTTCTTTCTATGGAATATATTTCAAAAAGTGAAAAAGAGACTGCAGAGATTGCCGCAAGTATAATAGAGAAATATCCCGAAATTCGCATTTTTGGTCTAACGGGTGATCTGGGCAGTGGGAAAACTGCCTTTGTGCGTGGAGTTGCCGAGAAGATTGGCGTTAAACAAAACATCACCAGTCCGACTTTTGTAATCATGAAAACATATGAAGCGCCTGGTCGACATTTGGTGCATATAGATGCCTATAGGCTGGACAGTCAGGAAGACTTGTTCTCAATTGGGCTTGATGATCTAGTGTCGGAGCCTAGCAATCTGGTATTTATTGAGTGGCCGGAAAAAGTCTTTAAAACAATTCCCAAAAATATTAAATTAATTAATTTTAGTTATCTCGATGAAAACAGCAGAAAAATCATTGACTGAAATAATTTTATTCATTGACACAAGTACTATCAGTACGGTGGTTGCGGTATTAAATAATGATAAGATACTCGATAAAGTTGTTTGGAACGGTAGTGGCGAGCTGTCTGATTCTCTTTTGGTAAAAATTGATGAATTATTAAAGAAACTGAACATCAGCCCTCACGATATTTCATCAATTGCTGTCAATCCTGGCCCAGGGTCTTACACCGGCCTAAGGATTGGGATCTCGACTGCCAATGCGATATCTTGGTCGAAAAAGATTCCAATTAGATCGGCAAGGCTGGAGGGGAACAAAATTATTTTTTTAACTCCCCCAAGCATAAAAGCAGTCATTCCAATTTATTCAGGACAACCGAATATTACTAAGCCAAAAAAAATATAAGGTATGGACTTATTAATTCCATCTTTGTTACAATATTATTGTTAGATTTAAACTCCTGAAATGGCAAATATTGGGCTCGAAAATAAAAACAAAAGACCCTTTTTTAAGTCGAGAAAAAGGCTGTGGATAATTCTCTCGATATTTTTGGGTGTAATTTTGCTTGGTACCGGTCTTCTATATGTTTTCGGAAGAGGAATTTTTACGAAAAATTGGAGTGATTCATCACCGTTTTTCAAGATGCTCGCTGGTGACGATTTTCACCTAAAGGGTGAGGGTGATGGCCGAATTAATATATTATTTTTGGGTTATGGTGGGACAAACCACCCTGGTGGTTCATTAACTGACACAATACAGGTAATTTCTATTGATCCGGAAGAAAAAAGCATGGCGATGCTTTCAATCCCCAGGGATCTTTACGTTGAAGTAAAAACTCCGAGATACTATGGGAAAATAAATCAGGTATTCTATACTGGCGAGAAGGAAACAAAAGAAGGTGGAGCGAATTTGATGAAACAAGAGGTTGGAAATATTTTGGATCTCCCAATTCATTATTATGTCGGTCTTGATTTTACTGGATTCAAGAAGGCAATAGATGCTGTTGGTGGTATTGATGTTTATGTCGACAAGGCGATTTACGATCCATTGTTTCCAAATGACTCGATGACCGGCTATTCTCCATTCAAAATTTCTGCTGGCCAGCACCACATGAATGGTGAAACTGCTCTGAAGTATGCTCGCAGTCGTGAGACAACTTCAGATTTTGATCGTTCTGCCAGACAACAAAAAGTTATTGCTGCTTTCAAAGACAAAATATTGGCCTCTGGAACACTTAGCAATCCAGAAAAAGTAATTTCTTTGATCAATATCGCTGGTTCGAATATTAAAACCGATTTAACTGTTTCTGAGATTAAGGCATTGGCGAAAATCGTAAAAGATATTGATTCGACAAAAACCGTTAGCAAAGTTCTTGACAATGGTTCGGGTGGTCCATTGGTTTCTGATTCTAGCTCCGGAACTTTTTATTTAAAGACCAAGACTGGTAATTGGAAAGAAGTCCAAAAGATCGCTCACGAAATTTTTACCGATCCGTTTCTAAGGAAGGAAAAAACAAATATTGAGATTGTCAATTCTTCAAGTATCAATGGTGCTGCCGCGGATCTTTCCTCGACTCTCAAAAGCTATGGCTACAATATTACAAAAGTTTCTAATGGGGAGGACACCCTAAAAGAGACGATTATTTATGATTATTCTGGTGGGGAGAAAAAATATACTCTTGAGTTCTTATCAAAAAGACTTAGCGCTGATATTATCAAGAAAAGCCGGCCGGAAAATTCACAAGCTGATATTCAGATAATTTTGGGGGAGAACCATAAGACAGTATATGCGAAAAATAAATATTAAAAATTTGATAACAAAAACGTATCTGATTTTGTTGTTAATATGGGGCGTAGCCTCATTTTTTCTTTTTAGCGGGCTTGGCGTTAGCACCTGGCCGATTTTGGTTGTTTCGATAATATCAGTAATCCTGGTGGTTTATAAAATCGCCAAGCAGTTTCTCCTGGTCTATATCTGTTTTCTTCTTTTGTACGGTATATACGGTTTTCAATATATTTATAATTTCCCACTTTGGATTGCAATTATAATGCTTGTATTTCTATCCTCTTTCTTAATCCTCTCTCTCTATGGTGACCACAAGCGAGTCTTAAAATTTTTACCCCTTTATGTTTCAGTATTTGTCTTGATAAATGTGGAGATGTATTTAACCTTAAGCTTTTGGTTGATTAACCCGCTAAGTCGCAGTTTTATCGTCGCTTTGTCAGTTTATATTTTCTCTGGTTATTTGGAATCAACAAGCGAAGACAATTTTGAGCGAAATAAATTTAACAGCTATCTGTTTACGGCCGCAGTATTATTAGCTATACTTTTATTGACCTCTAGTTGGGGTCGTTGATTGTAATAATTACAAAAATAATATACAATTTACTAAAGGAAAAAAATGAACAAAATCAAATTGTTTTTTGTTAGGTTTTGGTCTTTTGTTAAGAGATTGGGATTTTATCTTAAATTAGGCTATATTCGGGCTGCAGCGCTCTTCGTTAAAGCAAGAAGGGGAGATGCGCTAGAGCTCCATCCTCTTGTTGGTAAAACTGCAAATATTGCTTTCAAGATTATCTTCGGATTGGCAATTTTTGTCTTTGCTATCGGCGCCGCTTTTGCTATCGGTATTTATGGTTATAAGCAGGATGACAAAGTGACACAGATTGTTGCCGGGATTATTCCCTATCCGGTTGCTTTTGCCCAGGGTAGGATTGTAACCGCTGATAGTTTTTTCGCTAACTATCGATACATTAATAACTTTTATCAAAAAACGCAGCAGTCAGATGTTGACTACGATGCTATTAAAGCGCAGGTATTGCAGCAGTTAATTGATAACGAGCTCTTGAAAAGTCAAGCAAAAAAATATAGTGTGTCTGTCAAAAGATCTGACATTGAAACTGCTTATAGTGAGGTTGTCTCACAAAACGGTGGTGAAGAAGAGGTTAAAAAAGTTCTCGCTGATCTTTATGGCTTAAACGTCAAAGAGTTTAAAAAATTGATTGCCGATCAAATACTTGAACAGAAGTTAGCCGAATCCGTGCCGATTCAGGTTAGGGCTAGACACATTTTGATTAGAGTAGATAAAGACGCGGCCCAAGATAAGGTTGATGAAACAAAAGCAAGAACAGATAAGGTTTTAGAAGAGATTAAAGGTGGCCTTAATTTTAATGAAGCAGCGACAAAATACAGTGAAGATACTGGCTCAAATCAAAATGGTGGAGATCTTGATTTCTTTACTCGGGGTCAATTGGAGGAGAATTTTGAGAAAATTGCCTTCGAGACGGAAGTCGGCAAAGTTTCTGACCCATTCCGAACCGAGTTTGGTTGGCACATTCTCTTGGTTGAAGAGAAAAAAGGTCAAGTTGATATGAGCTTCTCTGACTGGTTGGATAGTTTGAGAAAAAATGGTACAGTTTTAGAAATTTTGCGACTACCTAAAGATGAAAAACAACAAAGCGAGTAAAAGATTTTTGTCCTCACTGATACTTGTATTGACGTTAGCAGTCATTACTGTATATCTTTTTGGCATCTATTTTCCGGAGAAAACAGCTACTAATAAGAGCCCAGTTTCAGAATCGACGAATTAAAAGGTTTTGATCTCATAGTTTTTTCCGTCTGTTCTAATATTTATACTTTTATCCTGATCGGTGCGATAAACTCGTGTTTTGTTTTTTGCCAAGATATCCAAGATCTCCTGATGAGGGAAGCCATATTTGTTATTTAGGCCCAATGATATGATTGCGATATCTGGTCTCATAATATTAGTCATGTTTTCGTTCAGTCCGGTTCTTGAGCCATGATGTGGAATTTTAATCACATCAATGTCTGGCAAATTATTTTTTTGTTTTTTGAAAATTTCAGTCCAACTTTCTATCTCGGCATCTCCTGAAAAAATGCAATTAAAATCGCCATAGTCAAATCGAAAAACTATGGAAGAATTATTTAGATTGTTCTCAAATCTTGACACCTCTTCCCCTGGCCAAAGGTAGGTAATTTTTCCTTGATCAAAAAGATATTCAACATCGCCAATCTTCGGAGTGATGGTTTTAATCTTTTTTTTATCAATTAACTCGAGTAAACTTTTATAAGTTGCACTCTCATAACCGACTTTAGTTAAAATAATTTTTTCGATTTCGTAGCGATTTATCACTTCAATCAGTCCAGTTATATGATCTGCATGTGGATGTGTAATGATTATTGTTTCAATTTTTCTATCATCTATCGGCATTACGTTTGAAATTCTTTCAATTACGATATCATCCGGCCCGCCGTCAACTAAAATCTGCCAATTTGCTTTTTGTATTAATTCCGCATCACCTTGACCAACATCAAAAAAATAAATGTTGAGTTTTTCATCAGGCTGGGAAAAGTAAACCGACCAAATCGTTGCAGTAATAAGTGCCAGAACAAAAGGAAAAAATAATTTTAATTTTGCTGCTTTTTTAACCATTTAGACTTAATATAAGTAAAAAATCCAATAATAAATAAAATATACATTATTGATGAAGCCGTTTGCAGATCTTTTGTTATTTCAATTGATGAGATTGGAACCTGTGATAAATGATCAGCAATAAAAATTATATATTTTAAAGGCAGCAGAGTAACTATGAATAATATTTGTCCGGCTGACGGGAAAATGATGTAAATTAATACAGAGATAAAAACGATAAGCATAGTCAGTGGAATTAAAGGCAAAATTAAAATATTAGAGACTGGAGCGATTAGTGAAATCCTGCCGAAAGTAGTCAGAAGTAGTGGCAGGACGATTATTTGGGCCGATAAAGTTTCTGAAAGCACTAGCTTAATTGTTTGTGGAATTAGATTAATTTTTTTCCACGAAAGTATTTTCATTATGATCTCAGAAAAATAAACTAGGCCGAAGTAAGCTAAAAAAGAAAGCTGAAAGCCAACATCGAAACGAAGGACAAATGGATTGAAAGCTGCCATAACCCCTGCAGCCAGAAGAAGTAAATTTGCCTTGTCTGCCTTTCTGCCGATTGTCGTTCCATATATCAAAAGCAGGGAGATTATCGCTGCCCTCACAACGCTGGAGGAAGCTCCGGTCATAACAACAAATAAACTAACGAAGATAATCGAAAACAAAAATATGTATTTTTTCCCGACGGATTTTGCCATAATCATCGAAATAAAAACAACGATAATTGTGACATTAAAGCCGGAGAGAGCAATGATATGGGTTATTCCTACTTTGTTGAATCGATCAATCAAATCATCAGAAAAACCATCTCGTGAACCAACTAGGATTCCTTTTGCCAAAGAGCTTTCCGGTTCAGGCAAATTTTTTTCGATAATATTTTCGATATTTTCTTTGATTCGATAAAGTTTTAATATTAACAAATTGCCATAATTATCTGAGATTTTCTCAATTTTGGGATTGCTTATTGAAGCGATGGCGGAAAATCTTTTGAGATAATTTATCCAATCAAAATCAGAGTAATTTTTGGGTTTCTCAATTTTACCTAAAACTTTGATTTTGTCCCCGTATTTATATTCGGGGTATCTTCCAGTTTTAAAATAAATAATTTTTTTGTCACCAAAATCAGTCGTTTGGCCGAAAAAAGATTGTTTATCCCCCTCTTTTCCCGGAAAGCTGACAATATGAACAGAAAATTCTTTTGTTTCTGTAAATGGTAACTGCAACTCATCTAGCTTAGTATTTTTGTAACTAAAAGTAATTATTCCTAAAGAAAAAGCACCGAAACAGATTAAAAATATTTTTCCGGTCTGCCCGGTTTTGAAAAATAATGTGACACCTGTTAGAAAAATAAATATTAAAATAATTATTTGCCATATTTGATAAAAATTAAAATTATAAAAAGAAGAAATAAAAATTCCCAGAAGATATGAAATCAAAAAATATGTGAATATTCTGTGGTTGGGGATTGACTTAATTTTCATTTGAATTTATTATACCAAGATGAAAGGTGTGGCAATGAAAAAAATCGACAACAAAAAAATTAAAGAGTTAGAATCAAAGATTGCTGAGTTGACCTCTGGTTGGCAGAGAACTCAGGCGGATTTTTTAAATTACAAAAAACAGGCTGCTGACGAGCGTTTGAAATTAATTTCATCTGCTGGTGCCGATATTGTAGAACAGCTTTTACCAATACTTGATCATTTTCAATTGGCGGCTAAACACTTGCCAAAAGAACTAGAAACTGATAATTGGGCACAAGGGATAAAACAAATTGAAAAACAGTTTGAAAATATCTTGTTTGAAAATGGGCTAGCGCGAATCGATTCCGTAGGTCAGGAATTTAATCCGCAGATTCATGAGGCGGTTGAAGAAATTGAGTCAGACAAACCTGCGGGGACTGTTGTCGAAGAAATACTCTCCGGATATAGGTATGCTGGTGAGGTTCTTCGGCCGGCAAAAGTCAAAGTGGCCAAATAAAAAATCGCCCCACTG
>JAQVAO010000094.1 GCA_028690755.1 Patescibacteria group bacterium
GCAGTTATTTACTTTTTAATTCCGCCGATGATTACTCAAACCGCCCTTCTGGCCAATAATATCCCTGCCTACATTAGTACAATAAATTTTGAAACCCTTCATGTTTACGCGCCTGATATCCGACAATTCCTCCAAGGAATATCCTCAAATCTCGGGACTATTAGCAGCAATGTCTTCTCTTTTACTGCGGGGATTTTTAATGGCATCTTTACTTTGATTATGATTTTCGTTTTGACATTTTATATGTTGGTTGATGAAAACAATATAATAAAGTTCGTTTCTTCCCTGTTTACTCCGGATCACAAAGAAAACGCTGTTGCTGTGATTAACAAAATTGCCTCCAAGGTTGGCGGTTGGTTTCGTGGGCAAATGATTCTAGGTTTGATAATTTTCTTAATTGTTTATATCGGTCTGACAATTATCGGTATTCCTTATGCTTTGGTTTTGGCAATTATTGCTGGGATCTTAGAAATTGTGCCGACTGTTGGTCCAATAATTGCCGGGGCAGTTGCCGCACTCGTTGCTCTTACCATTTCACCTCTTGCAGCATTACTGGTAATAATTCTCTTTCTAGCCGTACAGATGCTAGAGAATACTTTTATTGTCCCCAAGGTAATGCAAAAAGCAATCGGAATTTCTCCAGTAGTGATAATTCTGGCGATAATCGCTGGGGCCAAGCTCCTTGGTGTTGTTGGTGCGATAATCTCGATTCCAATTGCTGCTTCGATCTCTGTCTTAATTATTGAATGGCCAACGATTTCAAAAATATTTTCAAAAGAATAGTATAGGCTAATGGCAAAGAAACAGCGGAAATCAAAGAATCTGATAAACAAAAAAGCTAGTTTTGATTATCAATTTCTTGAAAGTTTAGAAACCGGTCTAGTACTTACTGGTGAAGAGATAAAAGCAATTCGTGCAAATAAAGTAAATCTTTCCGGCTCCCACATTAAAATTATTGGCGGGGAAGCTTTTTGGGTCGGCGGAATAATCAATGTTGTTATTGGAGATCAGCAAAGAACCAGAAAGCTTTTAATGCATAAGGAAGAAATCCAGCGAATTTCCGGAAAATCAGAGGAAAAAGGATTGACAATAATTCCGAAAAAAATTTATCTAAAACATGGTAAGGCAAAGCTCGAAATTGCCCTTTCGCGAGGCAAAAAACTGCACGATAAAAGAGAAGAGATAAAAAAACGTGACTTGGAGCGCGATGCAGCTAGATCAATCAAATATTGAGATCTTATAACAATGTTCTAAAAACACTTTGTATCAACTCCTGAAAACCATTTGGGCTGATTATGTAAACAGTGGCAATCATCGAAACAAATATAATCACCGATAGCCATTTAGTATATATTCCGTTCGTTCTAATAAATAAAATAATTGCTAACGCTGCCATTGCCATTGGGAAAACCGTTGTTAATTCTCCAAGCGGCAGGTAAGTTGACCCGACATAAGTATAGTCTTGGTCTAAATAAGTTGCCAAATCAAATTTAATATTAAATGCCAAGCAAATTATTTCAGCAACAATAAGCGCTAATAAAAGCCATGATGCCCATTTGGTTGATACTCCTTCAGTTCGATAGACCTCGTAGCCGACAGCGGGAAGAAGCATTAAAATCACCCAAAGAGCATTTTTGTCTATAATTCCAACCACAATGCCAATAAGGGCTAAGATACTTAAGAGCAAACAAATCGGTGTCGCATAAGTTGTCGGTTTAGCCATTTTTACCTCGCGGTTTAATTATTGGTTAGTGTTACAGCCACTGTCATAGTTGGCAAGAGGGCTGTTTGTTTCTTGCTCATAAGCTTGAATAGTGGCGATATTCTTATTTTCAACATATGAAATTGAAGAAACATTGTAATTTGGATCCTCGGAGTACCAATTTTTTGTTGCGAAATAGCATTGCAGGTCTTTGTGGACAAATGGACGACCATGTCTGGCATATATTTCATTTCTGGCGACTTTTAGCTGCCAGGGCGTAAGATTGATTAACTCAGATTTGGAAATTTCTCTTGTGCTTGAGTCGCTGATAATGTAATCAGTTGAATTTGTGCTATTTGTTGTGGAAGAAGATGAACTACTGGTCGATTTTGGCGTTGAATTACTTGATGTTGGTGGGATATAAAATCCATCTGAGACAAGATCTTCTCCATTTAGCCGATGTCTTATGGTAGTAAAATTGTCCGAATCATACTTTGTGATATCGAGTGAATCAGTGAAAATCCCATCGCCAAAAGTAATAAAATAATCTTCATAGTCTGGGTCACTACCTTGTCGAGTTATTTCCCAGCCCTTATCTTTAATCAAATCTAAATAATAATTCTTAATTTCGTCGACAGAATCTTTTGATGAAAGATCAACTTCGGCAACATAAACTCCTTCCATTTCCTGTTTTTGATCCAATATTTCACTGTCAGGGTATAGAAGCATTTCGATCAGTGCTTTGATATTGGTCGTTCCCTCGTTCTTATCTTCGGTTTTTTCGGTTGTTACGTTTTCGTTGATTTTATTAAAAATTTTCTTTCCAGCATACTTGTAAATTAAATAGCCCCCAGTGGTTAAAATT
>JAQVAO010000095.1 GCA_028690755.1 Patescibacteria group bacterium
GAGCCTTAATCAGAAATGTTTGAGTCATTGGTAACCTTGGTTAAATTATCCAGTTGATTGAGACCTTCAATCATACCAGATTTGTTACCGATGTATCTCAACCTGCGCACAAAAATGAAAAGCGCCCCGACACGGAGGTCGGGGCGCAGGTACTTATCGGTTGCGGATCGCCTGAATGACGGCGATCACAATCACTACAATGCCGCTCAGAACAAACAGCGGCCAGATCACCGCAGTGATCAGAGAATCCCCCCAACTCTTATTTCCGTCTTTCACCTGGCTGAAGCCAAGCAGCAGAAGGAGGGCGAAGGGGATTCCAAGAGCCCAACGAAGGAGCACAGTTTTCCACAAAGTCCTTGTGGGTTTTTCTGTTTCCTCCTCCGCCGGTCGGTTGCCGAAGGCGACGAGAGCCTTCCAATGTTCCGGAGCCATGTGCTGCCAGCTCCAGACATTGACGCCGAAGTAGCCTTTGGTGGCGTCGAGGAAGACCTCAAGCTCCGAGGCGGGGATGATCTCGGTGCCGCCCGAGCCGTCGTAGGCATGGGCGGTGGGGATCAGCGGCTTGATAGACGCCGCTTCTCCCTCGGATTTCCACTGCTGCTCGCGTGTCGCCCAAGTCTGACACATGCGATACGCAGTCGTCCTGGGCTCCCAATCGAAGTCCCGCCAGTACGCCTGTGGCATCGCCACATCGGTGTATCGACCGAAGACCTCGATAGGCATCTCGGCTCCCAGACCACGGTCGATTCGGCCGAACGTCGAGTACCCCAGTAGCTTGTCGGGGTAGTTAGCGTCCCGGTACCGTCGGATCGGGGCGAAAAGTTCTTCCGCCTTCGTCCGACAGTTGCGAAACTCCGTCTCGACGTTCAGGACATAACCGTCGAAGACCGCCATGTCCAGAACCGACTGTACGAGGGCGATCTGACTCTCAATCTTATAGGGGTAGTGATACCCCCAAGCGAGAACCGTGATGCCCTCGGAGCGAAGGCGGGTGGCGAGCTCGATGACCTTGGCGCGGTCGTTGAAGCTCGCCCAACCGTCGCCGTTTTCGGTGACGCGAATGAGAACATGTCCCAGCCGCGCCTCCTTCGCCCGGCCGACGATCGCCTCGACGTTGCCGCGCTCGCAGCGCGGCAACTCCCAGATCCAGACGCCGAGCCCGATGTGAACATCCGGCTCGGCGTGAACGAGGGAGGTGACAACGAACAGTGTGAACAGAGCTGTCGCGATCTGCTTCATTCTTCTCCTCGCTCGCGACCAAGCCAAAGCTCGGCGCAAGGGCACGATTTATTATGGCCGGTGCCTGGGCCATCATACTTCTTCTTCGGCATCTCGCCGAAACACAAGCGTAAATATAGCACAGAATTGCAAAATTGTCAATCTTGTGATAGAGTGATCGTAAATGAATTATCAAAGGCGAGTAAAAAATTTAAAAGTTCTTGGCTATTTGTTGCAAATCGCTCCCTTTGTTCGTGCGGTGATTTTGACTGGATCGATGACTATAGGTAGCACAAATGAGTCTAGCGATATCGATCTTCTGATCGTTACCAAAGAAAGGCGACTTTATCTCGCTCGGTTTTTTGTTACTTTACTTACCACTCTCACCGGTCTTCGTCGAACGCCGAAGACCAAAAACCCAGCCGGCAAATTTTGTCTCAACTATTATCTTGCGGCTGATAATTTAGATATTCGCCCACACACTGCTCGCTGTGCGCGCTTCCATCGCCATATAATCCGTGTTTGGGACAAGGACGGGATTTGTGAACGGATTTACCGCCAGAACCAGTGGCTTAGAAGTTTTGAGCCGAAAATTGTCGACGAAAATCAAATAGCAATTTTGAAAAATAATTTCCCACTTGATAGATGGCTGACACTCTCTTTGATCAGATTGCCACTTGAGATTCTGCTAACTGGAAAATTAGGTAATTTTGCTGAAGATAAATTTAGTAAATGGCAAATGTCGAAGATATTAAATTCTAAGACGCGCAAAGATAACAAAAAAACCATTGTTGTGAGAAAAAATGAGCTCAGATTGCATCCAAAAAAGCAAACTTAAAATTGACAACTTAGATTTTTTTTAGTAAATTATAGGTGGCAGCACGGTTCCCCCTTCCGCGCTGCCACTTGTATAAACTGGGGATTGGAGGGCGATTTGGCCCTTTTTATATTTCAAAATCTTGACCCTTCGACTGTGCTCAGGGTCTGTGAAACTACAAGTCATATCTTGACAAAATGTAAAGCAAACTTTACAATAAATTATACAAAATAATTAATTTTATAGGAGGCAGAAATGCTGAAACCTTTAGGAGATAGGGTACTAATCGAACCACTTGCTGCCGAAGAAGTGACAAAGTCCGGGATTATTATTCCTGACAGTGCGAAAGAGGAGCGTAGTGAGGGAAAGATCGTCGCTCTTGGTAGCGGTATTGTAAAAGGCAAAAAATATGAATTTTCCGTCAAAGTCGGAGACAAGGTTCTCTATGGAAAATATTCCGGAGAAGAGGTCAAAATTGAGGGCAAAGAATATAAAGTTATCAAAGAAGAAGATAT
>JAQVAO010000009.1 GCA_028690755.1 Patescibacteria group bacterium
GAAATATCAAAGGTGGATGGAACACTAATAATCACTGCTGATCACGGTAACGCTGAACAGATGGTTCAGCTTAAAGAGATCGGCGATCGAGAAACTTTCCATACTCTAAATCCAGTGCCTTTTATCTTGGTTAGAAATGATTTAGCGCAGTCCAGACCAACTGTCGCTGGCCAAGAAATCCTAAGCAAGATGCTTTTCTCTAGCCACTCTCTGGCAGACATCGCCCCCACCATTCTCGACTTGATTGGACTGGACACGCCACCAACTATGGAAGGTAAAAGTTTGCTAAAATATTTAATAAGGAACGAAAATGGACAACATCTCAGTTGAAATTGAAGTTTCCGCCAGACACATTCATCTTTCAAGAGATGATTATAATTTTCTTTTTGGTGAAGATAGCGATTTTAAAATAGTGAAACAACTGAGTCAAGAGGGTGAATTCGCAACTGATAAAAAAGTCAAAGTCATTGGTCCAGAAGGATCAATTGAAGCGAGATTTTTAGGACCATTCCGTAAAAAAACGCAACTTGAGCTTTCAACTACTGATTGTTTTGAAATCGGAATATCCGCCCCCTACGCGATTGAAGTATCTGAAGAAGCAGCAGAGATTAAACTAGCCGGCAAAGAGGCCGAGATAAGAAGAAACTGTGCTATTATTGCTAGACGACATCTCCACTGCAATCCGAAAGAAGCCAAAAAACATAATTTTACACCCGGCCAGCTTTTAGACTTAACTATTAAAACCGAGCGAGGCGGCGTTATATATTCTGATGTTGTAGTCAGAATCGCCGATCACTACCGGATGAGAGTTCACCTAGACACAGATGAAGGAAATGCGGCAGGAATAACCGAACAGTCAAAAGGAATTTTAACACTGGAAAAATGATTTTAATAATAAATACCGGTTCATCATCAATAAAATACAAACTTTTTGATAACGACTTTTCAGAAGTTATTTCTGGCAATTTTCGGGTCGAAGGGAAAAACTATTCTAAATCAATCGCAGATATTATTGCGCAAACTCATGGGTATATAGATGATATAAAAATAATTGGCCATCGCGTGGTTCACGGTGGGAATGATGCTGATGAAATCATGCCGGTATCTCTAGATACAATGAAAATAATTAAAAAGTATTCTCCTTTAGCTCCGCTTCATAATCCACCAGCGGCCGAAGTAATCAAAATTGCAATTGAGAAATTTCCTCAGACCAGGCAATTTGCCGCCTTTGATACTGCATACTTTAAAAATCTTCCGAAATTTGTAAAGACTTATCCCATAAACAGAGAAATCGCTGAAAAATATTCAATTTTCAAATATGGCTTTCATGGATTTTCCCACCAAGAAATGGCTCTTCAATTTGATCCTAATAAAAATAGAAAGATTGTTACTGTTCACCTTGGAGCTGGTTGCAGTGCTTCAGCAATCTCTTCTGGTAAGCCGATTGATACTTCTATGGGATTTACCCCAATTGAGGGGTTACCAATGCAAACTAGATCCGGAGATCTAGACCCAGAAATCGTTTTGTATTTGGTCGAAAAAATCGGCATTAAAAAAACTAAAGAATTAATTGAGTATCGATCAGGTCTTGCGGGAATTTCTGGCAAATCGGGTGACATGCTAGAGCTTCTTGAAAGCGATGATGAGTATTCGAAGCTGGCGATTGAAATTTTTTGCTATCGTATAAAAAAATACATTGGCGCTTATGCAGCAGCACTTGGCGGAATAGATGCAGTCGTGTTTTCAGGAGAGATTGGATATGGTTCAGAATTTATCAGAAAAAAAATTACTTTTGGCCTAAAATACCTGAATTTCAAAACTGAAAAATTAAAACCTAATGAAGAGTTAGCCATCGCGAAAAAGATAAACAAATAGAATTTTAATTTTATTTCCGATATACTTGAGTGATGGATGGAGGATATTTGGAAAAGTTAAGTTATATAACTGGTAATGAAGCTGCTGTTCTTGGCGCTATTGAAGGAGACGCCGAAAGTTTTTTTGGTTATCCAATCACTCCAGCAACAGAAATTTTAGAGGGCTGGATAAGGAAGGCGGAAGAAAATAAAAACCTAAACTATCTGCAAACCGAGGATGAAATTGCCGCCGGTTTTGCTGTAATTGGTGCCCTGCTTGCCGGTAAAAAAGCTTTTACTGCTACAGCTGGAATTGGACATGTTCTAATGCAAGACCCGATCTCAATGGCAGAAAACGAGAGGTTACCTTTTGTCGGAATTATTGCACAGCGTGGGGGTCCATCTACTGGAACCGTTATTTACTCGCAACAAGAACTAAATTTAGCGTCTTACGGTGGTAACGGAGATGGTTTGAGAATTGTTTATTCTGCCAGCAGTGTTTCAGAAGTTTATTATTTAAGCCAAAAAGTATTTTCAATTGCCTGGAAATACCGATTTCCAACTTTCCTCTTAACTGACGGCTACCTGGCAAAACAACGAGTAAATACGAAACTTGAAAAATATTTAAAACCATTTCCATCTTCAAAGATATTAAGAGAAATGAAAGATAAACCAACTCATCTTAGAAACTGTTACGGCTCAGAGATTGAATTTGCAAATATTTTGAAAAGAAATATTGCCGATTATAAGTCATTAATTAACAAAGTTGCAGAATCAGAAAGCTACAAAGCATCAGATTCGAAATACTTGATTATCGCTCACGGCAGCGTCGCTTCTGCTGCGAAAGACTCAGTAGATATTTTACGCAACAGCAATGTTAAGGCTGGCTTATTGCGACCGATAACTATCCGGCCTCTTGATTCGAGAAACATACGAAGACTGGCGTTAAAAGCAGAAAAAGTATTTATAATTGAGTCGGCATTTGAGCAATTCGCCAGGATGATAATTTTCAAAGTTCCAGAAATTGCAAATAAAACAGTAAAAATATACAAACCAGCAGAGGGATTCACGCCCGACGAAATTGCTAGTTTGGTTAATGAAAAAATATGACAAAGACCATCGATAAAAATTTTTCAATGCCGAAATGTTTTAATGAAAGATCAAAACCTAGTTTATATTGCCCTGGCTGCGGTCAAAGCATTTTTTTAAAGCACTTGGGCTTTATAATCGATGATCTGGAAATTCAAGGTAAAACTACTCTTGGAATTGATATTGGCTGTTCACTTCTTGCATGGAACTTTTTTAATTTTGATATCGTCCAAACACACCACGGCAGATCTGTACCGGTTGCTGTAGGTTATAAATTGTCCAATAAACGAAGAATTGTTATGTCAATTATGGGTGACGGCGGTGGCTATGCCATCGGCTTACAATCACTGTTACATGCGGCTTTTAGAAATAATCCAATATCAGTATTTGTCCTCAACAACACCGGGTATTCAATGACTGGAGGTCAAATGGCACCAACATCGATTCCAGGAGAAATTACGACTACTTCCCCCAGCGGGAAAGACCCAAAAAACTCTGGTAAAGCTTTCCACGGTCCTGAGCTAATCAAACAGATATCGGATAACAGCGCATATATAGCCCGGGCATCAGTTTCAAATCCGATAATGCTGCAAAAAATGATCAAAAAAACACTTGAAAATCAGATCAAAAATAACTCTTTCTCCTTCTTGGAAGTTTTGACCCCTTGCCCAACCAATTGGAAGACAACGGCTTCCGAGAGTTTTAATTTTTTATCTAAAATGGAAAAGGAATTTCCAATCGGGGAAATGACTAAAAATGAAAAATGATTTAACAAAAATTGTCATATCGGGCGAAGGCGGCCAAGGAATCCAAACAATCGCTAAGGTGCTAGCCGAATCATTTAAAGATTCTGGTTTTTACGTTTCTTATATTCCTCAATTTGGTCCGGAGCAACGAGGAGCACCATCAATATCATTTATCCAATATTCCACGAAAGAAATTAAATACCCGCGTTTTTATAAAGCTGATTATTTAATTGTGCTGCGAGAAAGAGCTATCCCAGCGACTACCACCTTTGTTAATAGCAAAACAAAAGTAATCTTTGATTCATCGACTATCAGACCAAATGTGATAAAACAAAGTGAGAACAAAAAAGAAGCCGTTCCGGCAACTAAATTAGCATTTGATTTATTTGGCAAGAAAAATCTTAATCTGATAATTAGCGGTTACCTAACAAAATTATTTTCACTTAATGAAAAAGCTGTTTGGAAAATCATAAAAAACCAACTCCAAAAAAAATTTTCAGAAAAAAAAGATCTTGAAGACAATGCTCGCAATGCATTTATTTATGGATATGAATTTACTTCAGAAAAGAAAAACTTCTCTCAGCCAACATTTAAAACTAACAAAACGATAATCATCTCAAAAAACCGAGAGAGAGAGGCGTTTATATCGCCAGAGCTCTGTAAAGGTTGTGGAATTTGTATCGAGAAATGCCCCGTTGGCGCTTTGAAATTTGGCGATGAAATAGGGGTTTACGGAAACCCTATACCAGAAATTGATATAGATAAATGTATCAATTGTGGCAACTGTTTTCGATTTTGTCCTGATTGTGCAATAAAAGTAAAAAAGAAAAGTAAATAATACTCTTATGGCTTGGTACTGGTGGATTATCGTATTTATTATGCTCGCGACCCTGATCTATTGGGCCTTTATCGAAACGAAGTGACTCCCGCTTGAATTAAGCGTCTAGTTTTGATAAATTGAAGGTGGTTGGGGCCCGTAGCTTAGTTGGTAGAGCGCCTCCATGGCATGGAGGAGGTCAGGAGTTCAAGTCTCCTCGGGTCCACCAATCTTGAAACTTAATTTTGACTTAATGAAAAAAAATATCAAGAATTTTTATTGTCTGGATATGTTCCCTTATCCTTCCGGAGCCGGTTTACATGTTGGGCACCCAAGGGGCTATACTGCCACAGACGTCTATGCCAGGTACAAGAGATTAAACGGCTATAATGTTCTACACCCAATGGGCTGGGATGCTTTTGGTCTGCCAGCTGAAAATTTTGCAATCAAAAATAAAGTTCATCCAGAAAAAGTTGTTAAAGAAAATGTCGCTAAATTTAAACAGCAACTCAAGAATTTTGACCTGCAATATGACTGGGACAAGGAAATTAACACAACCGACCCCAATTATTATCGTTGGACTCAATTTATATTTTTAAAACTATTTGAGCGCGGTTTAGCATATGAGGACGAGTCGCCAATTAACTTTTGTCCTTCATGTAAAACCGGTCTTGCTAACGAAGAAGTTGTTGGTGGCAGCTGTGAGCGTTGTGGCTCAACTATCGAGAGAAAAAAAATCCGACAATGGATTCTAAAAATCACCGAATACGCCGACCGTTTACTCGAAGACCTAGACGGACTTGATTGGCCAGAACCAATAAAAGAGATGCAGAGAAATTGGATCGGCCGCTCTGAAGGGTCAAGTATAATATTTGATATTAAGGATATTGATAAATCCATCGAGGTTTACACCACTCGGGCTGATACTCTTTTCGGCTGTACATGGGTGGTTTTAGCTCCAGAACATCAATTGATCCAGAATCTAAAGGATAAAATAGACAATTGGGATGAAGTTGAAAAATATATTATCAAATCTCAGAATAAATCTGATTTGGAAAGAACAGAACTTCAAAAAGAAAAAACCGGTGTTGAAATCAAAGGAATCACTGCTATCAACCCAATAAATGGTGAGGAAATCCCGATTTGGATCTCTGATTATGTTCTTGCTCATTATGGCACTGGGGCAGTGATGGCTGTACCAGCTCATGATGATCGAGACTTTCAATTTGCTAAAAAATTTAACATTCCGATCAAATATGTTATTGAGCCGAAATTTGTTGGGATAGATGGTGATGGAGCGATAAAACCTGGTTTGGATTTCATGAGACGAAATGCGATTTGTGCTATTGTTAGAAATCCAAAAAACGATAATTATCTTTGTGTCAGTTGGAAGAAATTCAAAATGCATGGATTAATTACCGGTGGCATTGAAAAAGATGAAGACCCTATCGAAACTGCAAAGCGCGAAATTAGAGAAGAAACAGGTTACAAAAATTTAAAGTTTATCAAGTCTGAACCACTGGCAATAAACACCCAATTTTACCATCGAGTTAAGAGAGAGAATCGCTGGGCTCATTTCCAATTTCTGCATTTTGAACTCGAGAATGAGGAGAAAGATGAAATAGACCAAAAGGAAAGTCAGCTCCATGATATTCTATGGAAATCCAAAAACGAGTTGAAAGACTTTTTTACTGTTTTCGAGGGCCAATATATCGCTGATCTATTACAAAATGGCGAGAGTGCATTCACTGGACATGGAATACTGGTAAACTCAGCAGAATTCGATGGGCTAGAATCAGAAGAAGCTAAGAAAAAAATAACTGAAAAATTGAAAGCCTGTGGTCACGGTGATTTTTCAGTTAATTATAAACTCCGCGACTGGGTATTTTCAAGACAACGATATTGGGGCGAGCCGATTCCGATTGTCCATTGTAAAAAATGCGGAATAGTTCCGGTTCCAGAAAAAGATTTACCGGTAATTTTGCCTCATGTCGAAAAATACGAACCAACTGGTGACGGTACCTCTCCACTATCAAATGAAAAAGACCCAGCAATCTTAAAGTGGCTAAATACTAAATGCCCCAAATGCGGCGGTCAAGCGAAAAGAGAAACCAACACTATGCCCCAATGGGCTGGCAGCTGCTGGTACTACATCGCCTATTTAATGAAAGATGGCTCAAAATATGAGTGGAATAAAGAGAAAATTGATCAGTGGCTACCAGTTGATCTGTATGTAGGAGGCGCAGAACATGCAGTACTGCATCTTTTATATGCCAGATTTTGGCACAAGATCCTTTATGATGAAAAGCTCGTGGGGAGCAAAGAACCATTCCAAAAACTGATTAATGTTGGAACAATATTGGGCGTTGATGGCAGAAAGATGTCAAAATCTTTTGGTAATACTATCAGCCCTGATTCTCTACTGAAAAAATATGGCTCTGACGCACTAAAAATGTATGAACTATATATTGGTCCTTTTTCACAGATGGCAAAATGGGACCAAAATGGCATTGTTGGGATGCATCGTTTTCTGCAGAAAGTCGAAAAAATTTCCTACAATGACAAGAACAGTGATAAAAATAATGTCATTATCAACAAAGCGATAAAAAAAGTTTCTAATGATATTGAAAGTTTTAATTTCAATACTGCAATTAGTGCAATAATCGAGACTTTCAACTCTATCCATTCGAACTCATGGAGCAAGCTGGATGTCCAATCGTTTTTGACTCTGCTTTACCCATTTGCGCCAAAAACTACGACGAAGATTTCTTCTAGCTTAAAAATTAATATTAAACAGTGGCCTGAGATTAATAATAAATACTTACAAGCCGAAAATATCATTATCCCTGTGCAAATAAATGGTAAGATTCGCGAACAATTAGTTGTAAAGAATGATATTACAGAAAAAGAAATTAGGGATCTGGTTGATTCAAATAAAAAAATTAAGCAATGGATTCCTAGCGGCAATATTAAGAAGTTTATATTCGTTAAAAACAAAATAGTCAGTATCGTGGTTTAAATATTGACTTTTTTATAATCTTGTGTCAAAATATTTTAGTACGAATTAATACAGAAAATAACTATTGGAGCAATAATGGCAGAACCAAAAAAGAAAACCTCAAAAGCAAATACCAGATCTCGTCGGCATCAGATAAAAATGACCAAACCGGCTATGATTTATTGTGAAAAATGTCACCAGCCAAAGCTTCGACATCATGTTTGTGGTATTTGTGGCACCTATAAGAATAAGGTTGTGCTTGCCACGCAGGAAGTTGTGGAAGAAAAATAATTATTTGCTAAGTACTAGGAGTGGAAATGAACCGTCATTTATCGAGAATGGTGGCAATGCAAGCCATATATGAATGGAACTTCCGTCAGGATGCAGATCTAGACGAATTGGTCGAGAGAAGTATATCGGAGTTTTCTAACGATGTTGATTCAAAATATATTCGCGATTTAATTAGTGGTGTTACAAAAAATTCAAAAACTATTGATAGAGAGATAGAGACGTGTGCTCCGGAATGGCCAATTGAACAAATATCACATGTAGACAAATCTATTTTGGAGATTGCAATTTATGAATTAGTTTATGCAAAGGATATACCACCAAAAGTAGCGATTAACGAAGCAGTGGAACTTGCTAAACAGTTTGGCAGCAGCAATTCATCAAAATTTATCAATGGTGTTCTCGGTTCAGTCTATGACCGTCATGTTAAAGATAAAAAGGAAAAAAATAATGAATGAACTTACTAAATTTGAAAAAGAGATCAAAATTAATTTTAATGATAAAAAACTACTTAAACAAGTTTTTATTCATCGTTCATATATAAATGAACACCGATCTGCCGGGCTGGAACACAATGAGAGGTTGGAATTTCTTGGTGATGCGGTTCTTGAGCTTGTTATCACTGAATACATCTATTCAAAATATGATCGACCAGAGGGAGAGATGACAAGCTGGAGAAGCGCATTGGTTAAAGGAGAGTCCTTATCAAAAGAGGCAAAAAAAATCAAAATTGATGACTATTTATGTGTCAGTCGTGGCGAAGCAAAAAATACCGGTAAGGCGAGAGATTTAATATTGGCGAATGCCTTTGAGGCACTGATAGGAGCAATATATTTGGACCAGGGATATAAAATTGTTAGTGATTTTATAATAAAAAATATCGCCTACAAACTCGAGGAAATTATATCAGGGGTTGAATATATTGACGCTAAAAGTAAACTCCAAGAACTCTCACAAGAAAAATTTTCTTTAACACCAACATATGAAACCGTATCCGAAACAGGCCCCGATCACAATAAAAAATTTGTTGTTCTGGTAAAAATTGGTAATAAAATTGCTGGCGAAGGTGAAGGTAATTCAAAACAAAAAGCTCAAATTATGGCAGCTGGTCAAGCCCTAGAAAACAAAAAAATATTCAATTAGACCAATATACGTTTGAAAAACCCCAGTCAAGTAGATCTCTTGCTTCATCCGCTGAAGCAGTCGGGCTATGAACATAGGTACCTAACACAACTGCTATCAATTGATGGCCGTCTCTTTCTGCTGCGCCAATTAGACAATGGCTAGCAGCATAAGTAAAACCAGTTTTCACACCAATCGCACCAGGATACTGGTAAGTGGTGATTAACCTGTTCGAGTTTTCCAGCTGATGGAATATCGTATTTGAAGTATTGCTGGCTACATACTTGTCAGTTTTTACAATGTTTCGAAATATTGGATTGAGCAGTGCATATCTGGTAAGTAATGCCATTTCGCTGGCAGTGGAGTAACCCTCATCAGATAAACCGGCAGGATCAAAAAAACGGGTGTTTTTGAGGCCCAACTCTTTGGCTTTCTGATTCATTTTATCGACAAAATAATCGGGCTTCGAACCGGTTTCTTCGTCCATGTGGGAAGCTATGGCATAGGCAGCGTCGTTTCCGGAACGTATCAACAAACAATGGAGAAGTTCGGAAACAGTAATTTCTTCACCTGTCCTTAAATATACTACAGTCGGAGTCTGTATTGTTGCCTCATAAGGAACAATGACGACGTCATCAAGTTTATAATTTTCTAAGGCTACAACGGCAGTCATTATTTTAGTCAGTGATGCTATTGGTACCGGTGTTTTGGAATCTTTCCCGATTATTTCTTCACCACTTATACCGTCTACCAAAGTGTAGTTTCGGGTGTTAACATAGGCTTTATTGTAATTATTTTTAATAAGTGGCCGCTGAACTTGAAAAATTGATATTGATTCATCAACAGCTCTCGCTGATTCATAATCCTCTCTAGAATAATTTGCAGCAATTTTTGAATCAAAACTACTAGCCGATAAATTTATACCGACCAAATTTAGGATCAAAGACATTAGGATTAGGGGTTTGGCGATCACAAAATATCCTCTTTACTTATTTCTTTAATTTTCCCTAGAGGCAAGCTGATCTCTTCCAAAGACAACCTTCCAACTGATATTCGCTTGAGAGAAATTATTTCCAGTCCGATTCGACCAGCAATAATTCTGATATGTCGTGTCTTGCCCTCGTGCAAGGAAATCTTGATTTTATTTCTGGCAATAAACTCTGCATTATCAACTTTATACTGAGTGCCGTGATGTTTTACTCCGAGTAAAAACTGCTTTATAATCCCCTTTTTCCCAACATTATCTGGCTTGCTTTGGTACTCTAAATGATAAATCTTTGTTTTTTGATATTTTGGATGTGTTAGCTGCTGGGAAAAATCACCGTCGTTAGTAAATAATATCAATCCTTCAGTATCCTTATCAAGTCTACCCACCGGAAACAAGCGAATATTGTCTGGTAAATACTTTTTTACTCCTTTGCCTTGAGTGTCAGAAAGAGAAGTAATTACCCCACGTGGCTTATTTAAAACAAAATAGCGCTTATTTCCATGAGGAGTAATCTTCTTGCCACCAACTGTTACAACATCTTCAGGGCCAACCATCGATCCTAATTTTGCCTGATTTTTATTTACAAATACCAAACCATTATTTATCAGCTCATCGGCTCGACGCCTGGAACAAATCCCAGAGCTTGAAATAAATTTATTCAATCTAATCTTAGTCATTAGTTTCCGTATCAGACAACTTTAGTGCTTTGCCTTCGGCTTCTTTTGCTAATTTAATATGAACATCGGAAAGTTGACGTTCACTTACCGGCGACGGCGCGCCCATCATTGCATCTCTAGCATCACCTGTTTTTGGAAATGCCATCACCTCCCTAATAACATTTTCATGAGAAAGTATTGCCGCAATTCGATCTATGCCAGGAGCAATCCCACCATGAGGAGGAGCCCCATACTCGAAAGCCTCAAGCATATGCCCAAAACGTCTTAATTTTTCATCTTCGGAAACTCCGAGTAGATCGAAAATCTTATCCTGAATATCGCGTTTATGAATCCTGATCGAGCCACCTTCGATTTCGAAACCATTCAGTACTAGATCATAGGCATAAGCTATGACTTCTTCCGGTTTACTATC
>JAQVAO010000010.1 GCA_028690755.1 Patescibacteria group bacterium
TATTTCAGATTCAGCCTTCGGAATTTTATAAATTTGTCTCAATAATATTTCTCTCGTCCTTTTTTGCCAAGAAAATTTCTAGAGTTAAAGCACTCGATATAATTTATATGTTTTTGATGCTACTGCCACCACTTTTTTTGGTTTTGATTCAGCCAGACCTAGGGACAGCGTTAGTAATAGTTTTTTCCTGGTTTGTGGTGGTTATTTTTTCCAAATTAAACTTGCGGCAATATATAACTATTTTTTTATCAATAATTCTTTTCCTGGCAATTTTTACCATGTCATTTTACAAGATTGGGCCATTCACGCCGCTAATGAAGGATTATCAAAGATCAAGAGTTGAGACATTTATCAACCCCAGTTCTGATCCTTTTGGCCAAGGCTATAATGTTCAGCAGGCCTTGATTGCTACCGGATCAGGGGGGATGTTTGGTCGCGGTCTGGGTCATGGTTCACAGTCACAATTGCAGTTTTTACCTAAGCCAGAAACAGATTTTATTTTTTCCGGTTATTCAGAAGCCTTTGGTCTTATCGGCGACCTGTTTTTATTACTGGCATTTCTAATTCTTGTCATTAGAATGATTGATATCGCTAACCTGTCGAAAGATAGCTTTGGTTACCTTTTGTCTGTTGGTATCGCCTCGACGTTCTTTTTCCAAATAATTGTCAACATTGGTATGAATATTGGTCTTGCTCCGGTAACCGGCATTCCGCTACCGTTTCTGAGTTCTGGCGGGTCATCGCTTTTGACTTCATTTTTTATGATTGGGATTTTGCAGAGCATCTTTATTCATCGAAAGAAAATGCTCTTCAAGTAGATATTGACTATTTAATAGTTATTTGCTAATCTAAAAGCGTATCCAACGGGGATTTTTTAAATTTGGAGTATGAAATGATTGCAGTGGTAAAAATTGCTGGTAAACAACATCTGGTTGAAGTCGGCAAAAATTTCAAAATTGATGCTAAAGTAGAGGAGAAGGACAAGAAAGTTGTTTTCGATCAAGTTTTGTTTATTGGCGATGAAAAAAAAGTTGAAGTTGGTGATCCTGTGATTAAGGGTGCTACAATTGAAACTGAAGTTATCTCTTCCGGCAAAGGCAAAAAGGTTTTAGTTGTCAAGCATCATCCCAAGAAAAGATTTAGAAGGGTCAAGGGGCATAGACAAGATCAAACTAAAATATTAGTTAAAAAGATAAATGAGAAATAATCGAGCAATAAAGTATCTTCTGGACTCTTATGAAGAGTTGAAAAAGGTTAGCTGGCCAACGCGCAAACAGCTCATAAGAGATACATTGATAGTTGTTGTTTCATCCGCGGTCATAACGGCATTTATTGCTGTTGTTGACTTTGGTTTATCAAAAGTTTTAGAGTTCTTAGTTAGCGCACAGGGGTAAAAATATGAAAAAAGATAATATCGAAAATTCAAAAGAAAAAGATTCGCTTGCCCTGAAGGAAGAGGAGGTTGTTGAAGAATCAGAAAAAACTACTACTGAAGAAGATAAGGCCGAGTTTAAGACTACCAGGCAATCAGGTGAGAGAAACTGGTATGTGATACACACCTATTCAGGCTACGAGGAACAAGTGGCGGAAAATTTAAAACAGAGAATTGAATCTTTTGGTATGGAAAACCAAGTTTTTGATGTTATCGTGCCGAAAGAAAAACAGATTGAGATCAGAAATGGAAAAAGACGAACAGTAGAGAAGAGAATTTTCCCCGGTTATGTTTTAGTCGATATGATCGTTACTGATGACTCCTGGTATGTTGTCAGAAATACCCCAAACGTAACTGGCTTCATTGGTTTTGGCGTCCGACCAACTCCGATGTCACCGGATGAGGTTGATAGAATAAAGAAAAGAATGGGTGTTGAAGAACCAAAATACAAGATTGAATTTTCTATTGGCGACCTGGTTCGAATTACTGATGGAGCACTCAAAGGATTTGAGGCTAAAGTGGAAGATATTGACTTTGACAAAGGAAAAATTAAAGTTCTAGTCAATATGTTTGGTCGCGAAACTCCGGTAAATCTCGATTTTCTTCAGGTTAAAAAAGTCTAAGAATTTTATAAATAGCAAGCACAAGGAAAATAATGGCAAAAGAAATTAAAGCGATAATTAAACTTCAATGTCCCGCGGGGAAAGCGAACCCGGCGCCACCAGTTGGGCCAGCTCTTGGTCAGCATGGTGTTAACATTATGGAATTTTGTAATACTTTTAATGAAAAAACTCGCGAACTTGGAGACACAGTTATACCGGTAGAAATCACAGTTTATGAAGATCGGACTTTTTCGCTTATTTTTAAGCAACCGCCAGCCGCAGTTCTTCTGAGAAAAGCCGCAGGGGTTGAAAAAGGTTCTGGGAGCGCAAAAAAAGAAAAAGTTGGAAAGATTTCTAAAGAAAAATTAAGAGAATTAGCAGAAATAAAATTGCCTGATTTGAACGCAAAAGATACAGAGGCAGCGATGAAAATTCTCGCCGGCACCGCAAAAAACATGGGCATTGAGATCTCCTAATAATGTCTATACAATAATTAAAAATCTTCTCGTTTGAGGAGATTTTTAATAAAAAATACTGCTTTCAATATGCTATCCACGAACAGATAAGCCAAAGGAGGGGCAAAGGCTTTCTAGATGCGTAGATAGCAGATTGAAAACAGCAACATTTACATTCTCATCATATCAACTTTTACTAAGCTATGTCAACGCAAGAAAGAAGCATAAATTTGGCTGTTGGACAAAATATTAATTACGATGATGTTATCATACAACTTCATAATTTTGGTTATGAAAGACAAAGCGAGATCTCTTCTTTTGGTCAAATTTCTGCAGTAGGAGATACAATTAAAATCTACTGTTGCTCTGATCCGAATCCAATAGCAATTGAATTTTGGGGCAATAATATTGAGTCAATCTATAGTTTTTCTCTTGCTAAAAAAAATAAAATTGAAAAATATCAACAAATTCATATTAATGAAAATCATTTAAGACTACCTGGGATAAAAATAAAACCTGGAGATTTTGTTGTTCATGAGGATCATGGCATTGGAATCTACAAAAGCAAGGTTAAAAAACAGCTTGCTGAAAGCTATCGACAGTTCTACTCGATAGAGTACTTAAATGGTGACAATTTATATGTTCCTGAAAGTGCAAAAAACAAAATTACCGTTTACCAGGGAGTTGGCCGAAGACAACCGCGACTATCAAGGCTTGGTTCGCCCGTTTGGCAAAAGACGAAAAAGAAAGTTGAGCAAAGCATAATTCATCTTGCCAGAGAGTTACTTGAAGTTTATGCGAAAAGAGAGCTAGTAAAAAAAGATCGAGTCATTAAAATTGATAAAAAATGGGATAAAAAATTAGCTGATACATTTGAACATATTGAAACCTCCGATCAAGAAAAGGCGATCGCTGAAATTTATGCTGATTTGGAAAAATCTACGCCGATGGACAGACTTTTGATTGGTGATGTCGGTTTTGGTAAAACCGAGGTGGCAATTAGGGCGGCTACTCAGGTAATAAATAACGGTTTTCAGGTCGTGATATTGGCGCCAACAACAATATTATCTAGGCAACATTACAAAACGATTTCCAAGAGACTACAGGATTTTCCAATAAAAATTGCCGAACTTTCTAGATTTGTTTCGGCAGAGAAACAAAAAGAGGTCGAGGGTAATCTATCCTCTGGGTCAATTGATCTTCTTGTTGGGACCCACAGGGTGTTAAACACTAATTTGCGTTTTAAAAGACTTGGGCTCTTGATTATTGATGAAGAACAGAAGTTTGGTGTCAAGGATAAGGAAAAGTTAAAAAAATTAAAGACTGATGTCGATGTTCTTTCCATGTCGGCGACACCAATCCCAAGAACCCTATTTATCTCTCTGTCGGGCATAAGGCAGATTTCAGTGATAAAAACACCACCTAAAAATCGCAAGCCGATTGTGACGAAAGTTGAACAGTATAATGATTCAAAAATTATTGAATATATCAGACGTGAGTTAAAAAGAGGTGGCCAGGTATATTTTTTACATAATGATGTCAAAACTATTCAGGCTAAAAACAAAAAACTCAAAAAGCTGTTGCCAGAAGCAAGAATTTCATTTGCTCATGGTCAGATGTCGGAGAATGATTTAGCGACGGTGATGGCTGGATTTGCTGCCGGGGATATCGACATTCTTATTTGTTCGACGATCATCGAAAATGGTCTCGATATTCCACAAGCTAACACTTTAATTATTGAGGATGCTGATCGCTTCGGTCTCTCCCAGCTTTACCAACTTCGGGGCCGGATTGGGCGCGGCTTAGACCAAGCTTACGCGTATATAACGTTTAAGAAAAAATTAGTTGGCAACGCTTATAAGCGACTAAGCGCGTTAGCAGAAAAGACTGATCTAGGGAGCGGTTTTGATATCGCATTTTCTGATCTAGAGATCCGCGGTGGTGGGAATATTCTTGGTCGCCAGCAACACGGAAATATGGAAGAATTAGGATTAATGTTGTACACAAAACTTTTAGAGCAAGCGGTAAAAAGAATTAAAAAAAATAAAGATATTGCCGTCTAGTTTTACAGTGGCACTTCATATGTTGATCCGTCTGATGGATCACGCACTATTCTGGTAGTCTTTTTCTCCTGTTTGCCACCTGTGCCAACTGACTCAATTGGCTTATTATTATCAGAATCAGATTCGGTCGAATTATCCTCTTCTTTTGTCTCTGGCCCAAGTAATTCTTTTGCAAAATCCAGTTGTGGTCCTTTTTCACTCATCATTACTCCTTAAAAGTGCTAGAATTTATTTATATATCAAATATAACAAATTATTTTTTTTCACAAAATGGGGAAAGAACTAAGCCAAAAGGGCAGAGATATTCTTCTCAATCTAAACCAGAGCCAGAAAATTGGTGCCAAAACACTAAGAAAGATTATCCATCTTTATAAAGATAGTCCGGAAAAAATTCTCTCCGAGACTTCTAGTCGGTTAAAAAGATATTTTGAAGACAATATCGTTGATGCGATATTAGCATTTAGAGAAAGCAAGGCTCCCAAAGATTTATTTGATCAGCAGAAAATCAAGACAGTGTTTTATTCTGACCCCGATTATCCTCAACTATTGGCGGAAATTTATGACCCACCGGTAATTTTGTACTGTCGCGGTAACACAAAATTATTTGAAAAGCCTTCAATTTCAATTGTTGGCAGCCGAAAACATACTTATTATTCAAAAATAATTTTAGAAAAAATTATTCCACCTCTTGTAGACGCTGATATCTCGATTGTTTCCGGTTTAGCGCTTGGGGTTGATGGTTTAGCGCATTTTTTAACTCTGGAAAATCAGGGCAACACAATCGGTGTTTTGGGTTCTGGGGTTGACAAAATATATCCAACATCAAACTCTAAACTTGCTGAGAGAATGATTGAAAAAAATAATTTGATTATTTCAGAATTTCCACCCGGCACTCCGCCACTTAAACAGAATTTTCCCCTAAGAAACAGAATAATTGCCGGCTTGTCTCTGGGAACACTGGTGGTCGAAGCCCGGCATGAGAGTGGATCTTTGATAACAGCCTCTCTGGCAAACGAATATGGTCGTGATGTATATGCGGTCCCGGGCAACATCGACAGCTATGCATCAGAAGGAACAAACGAGTTAATAAAACAGGGGGCAAGATTAGTGACTTCGGCAAATGATATTTTGCAGGAAATGGGGGTTGATAATTTCGGGGTTTCTGACAAAACCATAGAGGCGGAGAATGAGATTGAGGAGAAAGTACTACGGGCGATTGATAATCAGGTCATCACGGTTGACAAAATCGCAAAATTGACTAGCCTAGATATTGTGACCCTAAATAGTACAATGTCGATTTTAGAAATTTCTGGTAAAGTAGAGAAAATTGAATCTGGTTTTAGATTGTGCGGAAAATTAAAACAAAAACAAGGAGAATGATGAATCTAGTAATTGTTGAGTCGCCGGCGAAAGCAAAGACGATTGAAAAATATCTGGGCAAGGATTATAAAGTCCTGGCCTCTTTTGGTCATGTGCGTGACCTGCCGAAAAAAGAATTGGGAGTTGATGTGGCTAGCAATTACCAGCCTAGTTATGAGATCCCTTCAGATTCGAAAAAAACCGTCTCGGCTCTTAAAAAAGAACAAGCAAAAGCAAAAGATATTTATCTGGCAACTGACTTGGATCGAGAAGGAGAAGCAATTTCTTGGCATATTTTAAAAGCCTTGAAATTGCGTGAAGACGATACAAATGTCAAACGAATTACCTTTTCTGAAATAACAAGCTCGGCACTAAAAAAAGCGGTCCAAAATCCGCGGAAGATTGATATGAATTTGGTTGATGCCCAGCAAGCGAGAAGGGTTCTCGATCGCCTTGTTGGCTATAAGCTTTCACCGCTTCTGTGGAAAAAGGTAAAATCCGGTCTTTCTGCTGGCAGAGTCCAATCCGTTGCCGTCCGATTAGTTGTTGAAAAAGAGAGGGAGATTAAAGGCTTTAAACCGGAAGAATTTTGGGTTATCGCAGTATTACTTTCTAAAAAACAAGATGAACTCAAATTTAAAGCTTATCTTGTCGAGGAAGATGGCAAGCCGATCAAAAAGCTTGATATTAAAACGGAAAAAGACGCCAAAAGAATAGAGAAGGCTCTGCAAGATGCAAAATACAAGGTGTTGTCAGTCGACAAGAACGAAACTCTTCGAAATGCATCAGCACCTTTTACGACTTCGACCTTGCAAATGGAGTCTTCAAGAAAACTTGGGGTTTCTGTCAAACAAACGATGATGTTGGCACAGAGATTGTACGAAGCGGGAAAAATTACCTATATGAGAACTGACTCAACTAATTTGTCGGCAGAAGCAGTAAAAGAGATTCGCAAGGTGGTTGAAAAGGAGTATGGGGTAAAATATTTGCCGGAGTCAGCGCTAAAATACGCTAGTAAAAAACGGGCGCAAGAAGCGCACGAAGCGATTAGGCCAACTCATTTTAACGAGCGAAAAGCTTCAGAAGATTCGAGAGAACAACGACTTTATGATTTGATTTGGAAAAGGGCGGTTGCTTCACAGATGGCACCGGCAAAAATCGAGATTGTTGAAGCGCGCATCGCTGCGCAAATCAAGGAAAAACTAGTTTTTCTTGCTCGCGGAGAAAGCATCAAATTCGATGGTTTTATTAAAGTTTATACTGAAGGTCGAGATGATGAAGTCGAAGAAGAGAAAGCGACAATTCCGGAACTTGAAAAAGATGAGATTCTAGATTTTCATCAATTTGAAAAAATGCAAAAATTTACCGAACCACCAAAAAGATATACCGAAGCCACCTTAGTGAAAAAACTAGAAAGCTTGGGTATCGGTCGACCTTCCACATACGCTCCAACGATGTCGACGATACAAGATCGCGGATATGTCCGGTTGGAAGAGAAAAGATTTTTCCCCGAAGAGATCGCCGATATTGTCACTGATCTTTTAGTCGAACATTTCCCCAAGGTTATCGATTACAAGTTTACTGCTCATATGGAAGATGAATTTGATGAAATAGCTGAAGGTAAGATAAAGTGGCAAGGGGTGATTGATGAATTTTATCAACCATTTGCGGAAAATTTAAAAGAAAAGAATAAAGAGCTGGATAAAAAAGATATTGTGCCGATAAAAGAGATCGGCGAAAAATGCCCAGAATGCAAAAAACCTTTAGTCGAGAGATTCGGCCGCTTTGGTAAATTTATCGCTTGCTCTGATTATCCAAATTGCAAGTATTCTCGTCCGCTTGAAAATAAAAAGGAGATGAAAAATGCCGTTGTTGCTGACGACGATGGTAACACAACTAAAGTTTCAGAGGCAGAGGGAGAAAAATGTGAGAAATGTGGTGGTAAGATGAAGCTTAAAGAGGGGAGATTCGGCAAGTTTCTCGCTTGCGAAAATTATCCCAAATGCAAAAATACTAAAACGATTGTGACCGATACCAAGGTTAAGTGTCCGGATTGTGGTGAGGGAACGATTATTGAGCGTCGAACAAAGCGTGGTCGGACTTTTTGGGGCTGTTCTAGATATCCAAAATGTAAATATGCTACTTGGAACGATCCGAATAAAAAGAAACAAGAAGAAAGTAGTGAGGAGAATGGAGATGACCAATAAAGCTAATCGGATGAATTATTCTTCTCACTTTTCTCACTTCTTAATTCATAATTCTAACTTCTAATAATTATGTTGCCCAAAGCGGTTCAGAATTTAATAGATGAGTTTTCTAAGCTTCCAGGAATCGGTCCAAAAACGGCAGCCAGGTTGGTTTTTTATTTATTAAAGAAGCCAAAATCGGATATTGAAGCTTTTGGCCAAGCGGTCTTGAAGCTTAATCAAAATTTAAAATATTGCAAAGAGTGTTTTTCCATTACTGAAGATGAAATCTGCAGTATTTGCTCCGATTCAGGTAGAAAAGGGGAGATTTTAGCTGTCGTAGAAGAACCACTAGATATAGTAGCTGTAGAAAAAAGTCGCGGCTACGGTGGTCTATATCATGTACTTGGCGGGGCAATCTCGCCGATTGATGGAATTGGTCCAGAAGACCTGCGAATCAAAGAGCTACTTGACAGGCTTAAAAATAATCCTAAAATTAAAGAAGTAATTCTCGCCACTAACCCGTCACTTGAGGGTGAAGCGACCGCCACTTACATCAAATCAAAAATCGATGAATTCGGTGGAGAAATTGAAATCACCAGGATTGCTAGAGGTCTGCCAGTTGGTGGCGACCTGGAATACGCTGACGAGATTACACTACTGCAGTCACTTGAGGGGAGAAAAAAATATAAATAAAATTTTGAGGAGGAGTATGCCTGATAGGTACTGGTGTACCAGCTGTGATGTCGGCTACACTGACGTAATTCCGGGCGCTTGCCCTCACTGTGGGTCTTCGCTTGTTGATATGGAAGGTTTTGAGGATGAAGCGGATCAACCTGGGCCACAGGAGTATGAGGACATCGAGGGGGATCAGGATGATGTAGAGAGAGATTTCCGAATGGATAAAAAAGCCGCCTAAAAAATATAAAAAGACCCGTTAAATCTCGGGTCTTTTTATATTGGCTTTAATTTGATAGTATTTGGCTATGAAACTATATAACACTTTAAGCCGCAGTGTCCAAGAATTTCAACCGGTTGATAAGGAACGGGTGACAATCTACACCTGTGGTCCAACAGTTTATAATTACGCCCATATCGGCAATTTGCGGACTTTTTTGTTTGAGGACTTTCTTCGCCGAGCGCTTAAATATCTTGGCTATAGAGTTTTTCAGATTATGAACATTACCGATGTTGATGACAAGACAATCAGCGCTGGCGACGGGAAGATGGGAAAATTCAAGGAATTAACGAAAAAATTTGAGGAAATTTTTTGGCAAGATCTCTCCAAACTAAACATCGAAAAACCGGAAAGTACGCCGCGGGCAACCGAGCATATCGAGCAAATTGTTGCTTTTGTCTCCGATTTATTGAAGAAAGGTTATGCCTACAAGGGTGATGACGGATCAATCTATTTTTCAATCGATAAATTTAAAGATTACGGCAAATTATCCCAACTTGATAAAAGTGGGATAAAATCTGGCGCCAGAGTCAGCCAAGACGCCTACTCTAAAGATAACCCGGCCGATTTTGTCCTCTGGAAAGCTTGGGACGAGGAGGATGGTGAGATTTACTGGGACACCGAGCTTGGCAAGGGCCGTCCCGGTTGGCACATCGAGTGTTCAGCGATGTCTGGTGACAAAGTCGAAGGGACGATTGATATTCATGCCGGTGCGGTTGATTTGATCTTTCCGCACCATGAAAACGAGATTGCCCAAAGTGAAGCAAAAGAGGGAAGAAAGTTTGTTAATTTTTGGCTTCACGCCGAACATCTTTTGGTAGACAGCAAGAAGATGTCCAAAAGTTTAAATAATTTCTACACGTTGGGAGATATCGAAGAAAAAGGATATTCGGCGCTAGATTTTCGTTATCTAACTCTCACTGCTCACTGGCGCGATAAATTGAATTTTAGTTGGGATTCACTCGAGAGTGCAAAAAACACTCTGTCTCGAGCAAAAAAAATTGTTTCTGGAATTAGTGAAATTGGCAAAGCTGATGAAGAGTATAGCAAAAAATTCAAATCTGCATTGGAAAATGATTTGAATATGCCGGAGGCGATTGCAGTTTTTTGGCAGATGCTTCGAGATGATAAAATTAAGTCAGAGGACAAGAAGGCAACAGCACTTGATTTTGATCGGGTACTGGGGCTAAATTTGACAAAAACTGAGAAAATTGAGGTTCCAGATGAGGTAAAAAAACTAGTTTCAGAGCGTGAAAAAGCCCGAAGCGAAAAAGACTACGCTCGAGCAGATAAACTGAGAGAACAAATCGAGAAACTTGGATATATCGTTGAAGACTCTGAGGGTAAAAGTAAAGTATCTAAAAAGTAATTTTGCTCTATAAAATGAAGCGCGGCCGGACCCCCGTGTGGGGATCCGGCCGCTGCGGCTCGGAGGTGGCGCGCAGGTTGTCCGGCGGCCGACCTTAGGGTGGGTGACGCCAGATCATGGCGCCGACTTCCTTTTT
>JAQVAO010000011.1 GCA_028690755.1 Patescibacteria group bacterium
GCGTGGAGCTGGCGCCGGCGACCCAGCCGGCGCCCACGAACTGAATCCACGAACCCAAACGCCCCGACAGCATTGTCGGGGCGTTTTTCTATTTATAGATCAGATTCCAATTAACTTTTAGCTTTATAGACTTTCGACTTGATAGACTTTTGACTAGAAACCTATGTGCGTATAGAAGGTCGTTTGTGGGTTCTTCCACATTCCAGCCCGAGTGCCGGCGCAGCCACCGATCTTGGAGCAGATCACCTCATCAATTTTATAATTCCAGTAATCAACATCCTCCTGCCGACCAACCATAATCTGTGACGGGATCGCCAGCTCATCACCGATTTGCTCAGACAGCATCAAGGCATCACCGGCCAAAGTTCTAGCTTTGTATTGAGCAGCCTCAACGAATTTCTCCTTCTTCACATTGTTATTCAGGCCGTTAAATACTCCTAGTCCGGGATTATCGTATTTAGTTGGATCGGGTGGATCCTCGAGGCTTGGATAATAACCATCAGCGGTACATTTGAGTTCAACTTTATACACCCCAAAGAGATTTAACAACACAAACATAGCGACCGCGAACGGATTAATTGCGGCGCCCATTAACATAGACACGCCAATCCCAATTAAAATTGCGCCTGTGCCCGGGACAAGGCCGAGCGCACTTTCGACAGCGGCGGTCTGTTTGGAAAAGACCATTGTGATGACAAAAGTAATCAGCTCTGCCTTGAGAGCGGTCACATTCGCTTTTGCCTCGGCCAACTTACTCTCACCGGTAGCAATTTGGGCCTCAGCGGCAGCTTTGGCTGCCGCGTCTCCAGCATGGACCGCAGTCTCAAGTGCCATTTCTCCGTTGGTAATTGCATTGGTTGCCGTGGAAACAGCGGTACGGGCTGCAGAGAGGTTCCGGTACATGGTGTAGGCTTGGAAAGTAGTTCCTTGCGGCAGCCCCAAGGCCTTATCCGCAAAACCGGTTACCTTCTCGATCGCCCAATTGGTGTATATGGTCCGGATACTCTGGATTGTTACTGTCCCGTTTGGTCCAGCAACTTCGAAATCGGAGAAGGAGAAATCACCGGTCTTAATTCCATAGAAGAGGGCGGTGAATGTGCCCGGTTGCAGATCAAAACCGAAGAAGTCACCGAATTTTTCTGATAGCCAGGAATCAAGCCGCGCCATTCGCCCATCAGCGACTAAGGAATCGAGGTCGAATGTTGATGGATCAGCGATAAATTGGCGCGCCATATTAACAATATCAACCATATCTTCAATATTACCGAGCGATACGCCACCAATCTCAAGGTTGCGTAGCACATTTTCAACATAAGCAACGATCATCATTGTTCGCTGTCTTCCGCTACCCTCAAACATTGTTTTTGTGAATCCTGGTGGGATATTTTTGTCCACTTGGTAAAGTTTAGCATCGCCCATGCGGTACATTAGATTGTTCCGGAGTTGTCTGCGGGCTTCATTTCGAGCTGCTTCCTCAACTCGGCGTAATTGATCTTGACCATCCTGATCATTTGTCAGTCTCATTGCCGCTTCCAATGCTGCTTGCTGGTCAGACGGGTACTGCTCGCCGAAGGCGGCAGTCATAGTGCCAAGGTTTTCGTCGGCTGAGTAGTGGAATGACCCGGGGCCAGTGGAGTCAACTTCTCCCTCCGGTACGCAACTACCGTCAGCACTTACTCCAGGCGCACAGAGTGCACCATATTGCGTATCGCCTATTGCGCCACTCATCTCGCTTTCTTCAGTTACTGGTAATAAATAAGCGGGAAGCTCGGTGTTGCCTCGTTGATATTCGGTCAAGAAGTTATCTCGAGCCTCTTGTACAATTGCATCCTCGTATACTGGATTGCCTAAAACGGCGTAGCGAATATCCTCGTAGGTGATTCTAAATGCAGCGGGTAGGTTGGGGTCTCTTTGACCCTCACCGTAAATATGTAGCTCCTCCGCTGCCCTAATAGCAGCAGTAACTCCAAGAACCCTCAGATCGCCCGATAAAAGCATTGCAGCATCACTACGTATTAGAGCGGCGGTATTTGGTCTACCTGGAGGCGCACGTAGTAAGCCGATCTCATTTAGATAGTTGCCGACTAATTGGTCACCGATATTCTCGGCGTAGTAAGACCAGCGATTAGTGCCGTGAATAGTGAAGCCACTGCCAACAACGATTGATTCATTAGTATTTGTTCTGAGACAGCCAGCTGAATCAGCTTCGCAATTTTGATAATTGCTGCCGTTGTTGCCGTATATTGCTTGATAGGCGTAAGAAAATGATGCGTCATTATACGGTCGGCCCTGATCGTCGGCCAGACCTAGAGAGCGATCGAGGCGAACCAGGGCAGAGTAGATCATCTCGGAGGCGGCTCGCTCAGGATTCTGAATAATGCGAGCAATGGTACCATCATCAAGGCCAAGTTTGGCGTCGAGATTAATGCCAAATAGTTGTTCAAAAGAGTTAAATATCGCCGCTCTATTACAGGTGCTTGAGGTTAGGGAGTCACAGCTTTTTATCATATTGTAGATCTCTCTGGCTTCCAAATATCTTTTGTATTCATCACCGAGACCAAATTGTTCTAATAGCCAGCCGGTAGCGTTATCGATAAGTAATCTCGAGAGTATTTTTTCGCTTACTTCGCGTCGATAATCATCAGGGGCAATTTGCCCAGTTAGCAATCTCCTCGTTGTTCCCTGTGAAAGATTAAGCATGCCGTCAATTTCTGTCATCCGCGAAACGAATCGTTGTCTCTGGTAACCACTAATCGTCGTAGTTGATCCACCTTCAAATGTTTCTTGGCCACTAGCGGATAAAGTACTAGCGTACTCCATAACCTGATCCTCGGCCTCATTCATCGCCAGACGAGCATCGGCGAGAGTTTGTTCGGTGAAAGCATCTGGGTACTCCATCGCCTCTTCGATAGCCACATATTGATCCTCCATCGGCATCTCGGCTATTTCTGCTGCTCGCTCTGGCCCCACAAGGTTGTCGATGGTTACTGAATCAATCGTTTCGCCGATGGGGAAATAAAATGCTCGGGCAAAGTTAATTGCCCCGACATTAGTGATTAGTTGGTCGAGATTTGTACCGCGGAAGCTTCTGGGTGGCAAATTGAGTGATTCTTCAATCTTGGCGCCACCAATGTTTTCATAAATATTGCCATCAAGAGAGACATTTCTAAGACCCAAAACCGAACCAAGAAGGTTGCCGCCGATTTCTGCTAGTGAGCATTGCCGCAGTATTTCAGTCGGGGATTCCAGTATTCGGCTAATTAGGTTTGATGAGATATCAAATTGTCTTTCAAGATATCTGGCGCCGATACGATAAGCGACCTGCATGCCGTTGCCATTTAAGAGATCAAAGATGTCGGTGGCATCTATTCTTTCCCCAGCCAAGGTGATTGAGAAGTCTCCCAAAAGGGTAGAAACCACTTTTCTTTCGGCGGTCTTCTGCCCAACATATTCAAGAAAAGCCCCATATGGTTTGTCGTAGATTTGTAAGTCCTTAATCTCTTTGCGGCTCATCATGGTCTTTAGTGTATCCAGTGGAATGTCGTATTGGTCATGCATTACTACCAAATTTGTATCAGGAAATGCTTCTGCGACGTTTTTGTCTTGGAGAAAGCTCTCGATCTTGTTGACATTGTCAGAAGATTTTCCAGCGTCAATTGATCCGTCAGGATTTTGAGCCAGTGAGTTGGCGATCGCCTTAACAAAGTCAACTTTTTTTCCTTGGTTTGTTGCTGTTTCTTGATACTCTCGCGCAGCTTCAATACTGGAGAATGAATGGGCACCATCGGCATCAGTGTAAATGTAGGAGTTGTCCTCGATGTAGGGGCTAATCGAGAAGTTAAATCCGTCATGTTGCTCGAATCGGAAATGAATCGGGCACTGGTTTGCTAGCTGAGCAGCTGAAGAATTTTCATTTGGTTTGTTGGCGTACTCATTATGATTATTGTAGCTAATGTCTAAAAATTGGTTTTCTTTGGCCTCAGAAAGATCTTCTTCACCATTTTTGACTCGTTCGAATCTATCAACCACTGCTTCTGGGAGCTCGAGGCGTCCAGCGATAATTCGGTTTTCAGTGTTTGAGAGTGTTTCTTTGTTCAGCGGTTCGCCATTCAAGAAGTCGGCAGTCGTTCCGGTCTTAATTCGCAATTTTTCATCTGCTTTTGCTGCTGCGGTGATGATCTGATTGAGGCCTGAGATGCGGCCACTTTCAATTGTTGAGAAGCTCCCAGGAAGGTTGAGGGCCCTCATAATTCTGGCACCGGCTTCAGCTTCGGAGATATTGAAACTGCGCGCAACATTATTTTTAATATCAGTCAGTGATCCTTTTTTGCCTGGATAATCTGCTTGGAAAAAGAACGGTGGCATATTGAAGGTCTCCTCAACCTGTGCTTGTCCAACACTGCGGAAGAATGCTCCCTTGATGTCCTCCTTATCATGATTGGGGTTCAGAAGGTATTTAGCAAAATATAATATTGAGTTAGTTGGCAGTCCAAGTGCGTCTTCGACACGATTTGACCCGACCGAAACCAGAAAATCTTTGGGAGACAGGCGCCCCGAAAGCATCATAATCAATGTTGCTCGATTAATCCCGATACCACTACCGTTTCCAGTGCCGTTGCTGCCGCCGTAGTTGATGTCACCAATTTGCAGCGTTTCTATCATTGGCTGTTCTTCGCCGGTAATAATTTCATCGATATTATGGATAATCATTGAAACATCAACCAAGGTTGTATTTACCCGATCGAGAATAGTGCGGTTATCTGAGAGCTGGGCTTCTCTGATTAGTTCGTAGATCCTGCCAGCTATCGCTGGGACCTCTCTGAGCTTGCGAACCTCGGAAGATAAATTAGCAAGTGATAGGCTCGACGAATCAACTTGATCAATTTTCTCCTTAAGCCCACCTGGGCCAGAAATCAATTCTCTGATTTCACGGATTGTCGGCTCACTATCATTGACACTGCTCCAATCGCTATCGATCTTATTAATTGTCTCCTTGATTGCGCTGACTCTTGTCAGATAAAAATCCAAGGTGCGCAAGAAATTGGAGATCTCTGGGTGTTCTGCCAAAAATCTAGCTTCGGCTTGTTGGGCAATGGTTGAATTGCGGACGGCATCCCAAAGGGCTCTTTCACCTAGCGCACGAAAAACTGTCTTTGGTTGGACATTGTAACAGCCGAATAACCGATAGATATCACCACGACGCAAGCCAAAACTGGTCATTATTTGATCTTCTGGAATCGTAACGTCGAGTGTTTCCCCTGTGGTTGATCCCGGTTTGGGGATGGTGATTACGGTCTGGGCTTTAACAGCGCAGTCGTTTTGTGATGACAGTGAATTGGTTTGCAGCCACTGCATAAGAGCGGTTCTTATTTGGCTACTATTTGAGAGGCTTTGGGCAAGATATTCAATGCCCAGAGTTTTATATGTGTCGTTCGAACTGTTGCCAGACATAATGTCGGTAAATCTTGTTGAGGCGGTAGCAGTGTCTGGGTCACCAGTTTGTAGATTTCTGGCCAAAGAGAGTGCATTGCCGGTGGCTCCAGAAGTACCGTAAAGATAGGCACTATCCTGGAGTCTCTTGGCGCCAACCAGTATTGCGTAATTATCTGGAGATTTACTCCCTCCTTTGTACTGTTCAGAGATTCCAAATTCGATGCCGAGTCGTTCGTCAACCATAGATGGAGTGGCAAATATCATCTCGATTTTCCTTGGGCCTGCAACATCCTTGAGTTTGTTGTAAGTACTATCAGATTGGAATGTGTTTTGCTGAAGATAAAGCTCTTCGTCAATTACTCGCCGCCCGATAGTCAGCTGCATTGTGCGCGGATCCATTCCGGGCTGAATCGTGCCTTCAGGAACACCCAACTCTTTCTCTAAATGTCGCTTCCCGACATTAATTAAGATCTGTTCAAAATTCTCACCACGAATTGAGCCATAAGGTAGATTGGCCTTCTCTTCGAATATCGCCTCACCGATCTTCTCTTCCATGTCGGAGAGATTTAACAGCTCCGAATCCAGAAGTGCTTCTCTTGGCAGGTCAAACATATCGGCCAGAACCAAAGCACCAATTTTTTTAGCGGTATCCGAAAGTGAATAGCCGGAGAGTGAATTTCCCGGAGAGTTCAATATTTCACCGATTAAGGAATTGCCGATCAGCCCAACGATATCCGAGAAGTTAGCATTGGAGAGGTCGCCGTCGTAATCTGCATCAATTCCAAATTCGTCTAGCATGTCAATATACTGGCTGCTAGCAATATCTCGCAAATTCGAGTTTAGGCTTGACCAATCTGGGGGCGGGGAGGCATCATATCCTTCATTGGTTTGCCAGGCGAGTTTGATAGGGGTTGGCGGTTGTTTAATCTTTTTACTGCTGCCTATGCGCTTCTTCTTGATCAAGGTGCATTTGATGTTATCAACTTCGGAGATATCAATTGCTTGACCTTTGAAATGAGCTGAGATATTTGCCTCATCTTCTTCATCGGAAAAGATGAGGTCTCCTTGACTACGACCAGCGGTGTCGGTAACGGTGGCAAGCGCCTCGGCGTTAGAAAACTCCGGATCAGCCGCTAGTTCTGGTCTATCGGCAGTGGCAACATCGCCGACTGTTTCTAGCGCCTCCTCTTCTCTTTGTTGAGACATCGCCTCATAAATCGCCTGTGACTCGCGTGAGTACATCTTGGCATCGCGATCGTAGCCTCGACGGATGCGGTAGACTTTTATCCGCTCATGTCCAGCGCCGCCCTGATCCTTCGGAGTTACCAAATTAACAAGTAGCTGGAGCACCCTCCTGTCGATAACAATTTTTTCTTTCGCGTATTCTATTATCGCGTCAACTTCTTCCTCTTGGTATTGCAGCATCTCAGCTGCCATCACCTGGTCAACACCAGCGATACAGGCGAAATTAGCCACATCATGTTTGAGCCTGGAAACTATTTGTAATCTTGCTCCCTCTTGCGCTTTTTCGACTAGCTCCTGATATTTTTCTGGCTGATCAGCTTGCAGATCGAGTATATATTCAAGGGCATTACCGGTAGCAACCGCAAGGGAGTCAGGGTTATTGGCATAATCCGGAATAACACTACCAAGGCAGTAGAGAATGCGAATGTCTTGTTCGTCAGAGGGGTTGAGAATGAGTTTTGGGTTGCGAGCGATGTTTTCTGCCGCCCAGAGAAAATTTTTGTCAGAATTGTCTGAATAATTATTATCAAAAAACTGCTCGATTGGCGCAATTTGCGGAAGGTCTGAGAGAGGGTCCTGATGTTCGAAATTCCAGTCGAAATCAGTACCGCCAACAATGTTTGGGTCGTTGTTACCATGAATACCAATATTATCAGATTCAATGCCGGGGTCTTGGCCGACATTTGCCGGATCACCAACTTGATCTTCAACGTCTGGACTGAAATCATACGCCATCACTTGATAACCACTTGATACAAAGATGGTCGTAATTATCGAAGAAAAAATTACGATATTTTTAATGAAATTTTTAAATTTTGTTTTTTCGTAAAACATCTATTTATTTTGCTATTTTAGTGTCTTGTTTAGTGCCGATAACTGTCTGAGATACAAATATTTGCCGATCAAGGTGTATTTCGCGCCACTTGCGCATCTACCACCACTGTATTTGCAGTCTGAAATGTCGCTTGGCGTTGTAACAACTGATCTTCCGTTGCAGATCAATTCGAAGTGTAAATGGGGGCTATTTAGCCCTGAATATAGGCGCCCAATTTCAGTCCCAGCTTTAATTTCTTGGCCAGCCCTTAATGAGCCACCGTCTTTATTTTTTAAACTTCCTGGCTGCAAATGTCCGTAGACAACCTGCCACTTTTTCCCTTCAGAGTCGATTCCGGTAGCGAGAATTACTTTGCCGTATCGATCACGGATTTCATCGACAGTGGCGTCAAATACGGCATAAACTTCTGTTGTCCCGCCAGGAGCTGCAATATCAGACGCATCATTCCACTTGCCATTATTACCAATAAAAACACCGTGGCCCTCTTTTGGCGCCCTTCTTCTGGGGGTCCCCCCGTGTAAGGTTTCGTTATAACCGGTAATTTTTTCTGTAGCTATCGGTCTGGCAGTCTCTCCAGAATAATGAAACGGTGCCTCAGCAAATATATCCAGAAGTTTTGCAACCTCCGAGACTATCTTTTTGCCAGTCTCGGTCCGACCACTATCTGCGGGAGGTAATGATTGAAAGTTTGTTATTAGAGTTTGGATTTCAGCGATCTTTGCCACTGCCCTATCTTTGGTCTGCTGATCAATGTCGCTGGAGGAATTTAGGCCTGAGAGGACATTGTCTAAATCTGCCGACAAACCCCGTAAAACTTCGTCTGTCAACTGAGTGGCAATATTTGCGTCTCCCGATAATGCCATAATTTTTGATATCCAAGGCCGGTCGTTAATAACATCGGCGGCTACAGTCGGGCTGGCTCCGTTGGCATTAGGGGTTTGTCTGGCTTTAAGAAAAATTACTATACCCCCAACAATTATCAAAATAAATAGAATTATTAGCACAATTGGCACCCAGACTGGTGCAGTCTCAAATAGGGCTGCAATTGCCGCGACGGCAGTTCTTATCGCCGCAACAGCTGCTTGGACAGCCTTGGCTATCGCTTGCCCAGCCTTGGCTATCGCTTGACCAGTTTTCTGTGCCGCTTGTGCCGCTCCACGACCGGTTTTTGCGACTCCCTGCCCGGCCTTAGCAGTTGTCCCGGTTGGTGCCTTTGGTTTGATGGCCGGCCCACCAGGCGGCTGTTTATACGCTTCTGGTGGCTCTGCTTTATATTCTGGGACCTTGTTTTTTTCCAACTGTTGTTCAGGGGTCTCTTTTATTCTTTGATCTTTTGTTAGGCGCTCAATGTCGTCTCGACTTAGCTCTGGCTGATCGTCCTGTTCTTCCTCAGAAGATTCATCATCAATAATTTCTTGATCTTCTTCGTCTTCGATATCTTCAGTATCAGCAAAATCACCGGAATTGCCGGTTAGGTTTTCCAGAGGATCCTTCTTCTCTGGTCTGGCTTGGATCGGTCTGATATCAGAAATCAAACCTTTCTTGTATTCCTCTTCACTGATCGGTTTTTTCGGATTATTATCCGATTTTCCCGTTTGATCAGCCATTCCCCTCCCAGGTAGTAGAAATTTGATAAAATTTTTCTACTGGTTACAATATAAATATTCTTTAATCATTCGTTTTAGCGATCTCGACCCTTGGTTAGTTTTCAAGTATTTTTCTCTGCGTTTTGCATCATCTGGACTGGCATATGCTTCGTAAAAGATAATTTTCCAGGGTTTATCAGCTTTTGTCGAAAAATTTAAACCTAAATTATGTTCCTCAAGCCGGCGTTTCAGATTTTTAGTGTATCCGATATACAGACTTTGACTTTTTTCGCTTTGCAAAAGATATACATAGTGGAACATAATTGATCAAATTTTCACTACCTGGCCTCCAACTAGTTGTTTCCGGCCAACCTTACATAATAAAGTTTACCTTTTGAAATGAAAACCGCGGCCGAATTATCATCGCTTAAGACAATCTCTGATATCTCAGCACTGTTCTGACCCTTGAAATAGAAATCAGTAACGTCGCCATTTCCTAAGTCATACAATACTAGTTTACTACTGTCGCCGGAACGTGGCAAGAAAATTTTCCCGGGCTCACTCCAATACCTAATCATCGACGCAGCTCCATTAACCTTAAGCGATTTTTTGTTTTGTCCGTCCAAATCCATAATCGAAAGAGTTTGATTATAGGGATTATTTCTATCTGCTGAGTAAGTCGAAAATATTATTCTCTTGCTATCAGCGGTGAACACTGCTTCTTTTTGATCACCAGTGCTATCAATCTGCTGTACGGTTTTAGTAAAAACATTTATTAGATATATTTTGTTTTCTTGGAAATTTTTGTTTCTTGGGATCATCAATAGCCACTCAGAATTGGGTGAGAAAGCCAGGTAGGGGTTTGAGATTCCAAGCTCGGCCAGATTTGCCACCCGATATTTTGTCTCATTGGTTTTATTGGCAAAAATTATCGATTTCTCGCCACTTGGCGGGGCGTAATAATAGGCAATGCGTGAATCATCCGGCGACCAAACAATATCGCCAATATCCGAACCAAAAGCGGTCTCCTGCTGATTGACGAAGTCGTATTTTTTAAAAT